>JAAUUR010000068.1 GCA_012031045.1 Leptolyngbyaceae cyanobacterium SM2_5_2 | reverse complement strand
TGCTTCCACTAAGAGTACTCCATGAAAATAACCATCCCTTTGTAATAGCTCTCTGCCCTCACCCCTGCCCCTCTCCCTGAGGGAGAGGGGTTCTTGAATCCGGCTCCCCCTCTCCCCTAGGGAGAAGGGGTTGGGGGATGAGGGCAAAGACTGGACATTTTATTAGTTGGATTACTCTAAACAAAGTCTCCCAGATTGAGCTGGCGGTTTGTGACTCGGTGAATCTGGCCGCTGTCATGGCTGGTAACAATGCAGGCTCGGCCCGGTTGGCCCAGCCAGGTGTAGAGTAACGCCTCAACCCCAGCCGTGGTATTGGCATCGAGGGAGGCCGTGGGTTCATCTAGTAGCAGTACCTGGGGGTTGAGCTGCAACCCACGCAACAGCGCCAGTAGTTGAGCTTCTCCACCAGACAGGCGAGGCCCCTGGAGGTTGAGAAATTCTGCTGGGTTGCGGCCCAGTTTATCGATCCAGGCTTCGATTTTTCCTGGCTCGTAGCGATGTTGGCGATAAACGTCCAGCCCAAACACCTGCTTCAGGTTATCTCGCACAGTGCCCTCAAAGGCGGTGGCCCGTTGCGGGAAATACATCACCCGTGTCCGGTAGACGGGCAGCGTCCATTCGGCTGGGGTTTTGCCTTCCAGTCTTACTTCCCCAGCTTGGAGCGGGTCAAGCAGCACCAGGTTACGCATCAGCAGAGTTTTACCCGTGCCGGAGGGCGCTACCAACCCTAGCCAATCCCCCGCCTGCAGATCAAAACTAACCCCCCGCCAGAGCCACCGTCCAGAAAGATGACGCCCTAACGTATTGACGGATAGCAGCGGTGAGCTAGACGACATCTTTACTATAGATTTTGAACTGACAATTCAGTGGCCCTACACCCAGAACTTACCATGAACCTGCCGCCGCCGCCCGCTGAGAGTGATGTCAATGTTTCCCCTGGTCGGCAGGGGTGGGCGGCGTCCCATACCAGTCGCCCCTTGCAGGAACTACTCCAGCGCGATGCTCAATTTTTCTTACATCAGTCGGCTTCTACCCCTTGTCTGTCTGCCCTGAAGTCGGCCTCTGGTATTTGGCTGGAGGATATCCAGGGCCGCCGCTGGATGGACTTTCACGGTAACAGTGCCCATAATTTGGGCTACGGGCATCCCAAGCTGATTGCTGCCCTTCAGGCGCAATTGGCTGACCTGCCCTTTGTACCTCGCCGCTACACCTGCGAACCGGCAGTGGAACTGGCTGAAACCCTGGCCGCACTGGCGCCAGGCGACCTATCCAAAATTCTGCTGGCCCCCAGCGGCTCGGATGCCATAGAAATGGCCCTAGCCTACGCTAGAGCAGCCACCGGGGCGTTTTAAGACCCTGTCCTTTTGGGATGCTTACCACGGAGCCGGGTTCGGTGCCCGCAGTATTGGCGGCGAGGCGATGTTCCGTAGTGGCCCCATTGGCCCCCTGCTGCCCGGTGCGGAGCATGTTCCCCCCTGGGGCGACTACCGCAACGCCTGGGGCGTAACAGAACACAGCGCCGACCTCTGCCTTAGTCAGATTCGCTACGTCCTAGAAAAGAGGCGATATCGCCGCGCTGATTGCTGAACCCATGCGAGCTGCCAATCCGGTGCCAGCTCCAGCGGGGTTTTGGGCCGCTGTTAAGGCCGCCTGCCACCGCCACGGCACACTGCTGATTTTTGACGAAATTCCTACCGGCCTGGGCCGCACTGGCCAGTTCTTTGCCTGCCAGCACGAGGCCGTAGTGCCGGATATTTTGGTGCTGGGCAAAGCCCTGGGTGGCGGCGTGCTGCCCATGGCCGCTATGCTCTGTCGGCCTGATTTGGATGTCTGCAGCCAGTATGCCTACGGCCATTACACCCACGAGAAGAACCCGGTGACGGCACGGGCCGCCCTGACCACTCTGCAAATTCTGCAAGCCGAAGATTTGGTGGCCAATGCCCGCCGCGTGGGGGAATTGGCCCTACAAAGCCTCCACGCCATGATGAACCACCAGCCCCTAATTGGCGATGTGCGGGGCCGGGGGGTGTTTATTGGCGGCGGAATTGGTGGCCGATCAGACTACCCGCACCCCCGCCTGGGAAGCTGCCGATGCCGTTATGTACTGTGCGTTGCAGCAGGGGCTGAGCTTCAAAGTGTCGATGGGAAATATTTTGATTCTGGCGCCGCCGCTGGTGATTACGCAGGCTGAGATGGCAGAAGCGTTAGCCATTCTGGAGCGCTGCCTTGAGCAGGTGGGACAGGGCTGCCACAACCGCTAATACCCAATCTCGATGAATGCCCTTAATGAATACCCTCAATTAGTGCTCTGAGTGCAGGTGAGGGTACAGCCATACAGGTCTGCTAACTTTGACCATCCCAGGTGGGGAAGGCCAGCAATCTGATTTTGCCTTTGTAGGGAAGCTCGGTTTGATCACAAACCAGAGAACCGCCATTCAACGTCAGGTGGTTAGCTAAACACTCTCTGGCCTCAGCCATAGACACCACCCGCACATTGAGGATGTACAAATAGTCGCCATACTGGCTAGCGGCCACAGTCGGGGTCTCCCAGATGCGGAGCTTGAAGCCATCGGGCTCAGGCGTAATCTTGTAGTAGAGGAGATGATCTGTGGCTAGGGCGTACATGATGTCATCGTCAGGGAGGTTGCCTCAGGGTAGGTAGACCACCGTTGAGAAGCAGTGCCGTTTTAGAATACCCGGTCGCCTGTGAAGATTCTAAGGGTCAAGAAGGAATAAATTGTCATTTTGAGGTGATTTTCAGAAACCCAGACCAGGCGACCAGGCTAATAAGAAGAAAGGGAGTGAGCCAATCTCCCCAAACAATATAGGGAGGGAGGCGTTTATGGAGGTAGAGCAGGACTGTATACATAATAAGGCCATTGGGTTCTCCTAACCAAACAGTATGCCCGTGGCTATCAACCAACCCTGACAGACCCGTGTTGGTGACTCGGATGGCCCAGCGATCGCTCTCCACCGCCCGTAACACGTCTAAACTGTGGTGTTGGGCCATCATCCAGGTGGGGTAGGGGTCATTATTAGAGGCCGTGACGATGAATTCTCCCCCCGCTAAAGCCTGCTGCCGAAACAGGCGACTGTAGGCCGATTCGTAGCAAATGCCCACAATACCGATGCCCACACTGCTAGCAAAGGTCTGCCCCGGCGGCCCCGGCACCAGATAGCTATCCAAGGGAGACAGGCGGTTAATCACCCGGCCCAGCACCGGCTCAAAGGGAATGTACTCCCCCAGCGGCACCAGTTGCACTTTGTCGTAACGAGCGTGGATGCGCCCATCGGCTTGCAGTTCCAGCAAGCTTTGGGTGTACTGGGGGCGTTCGTCGTTCGGTACTGGGGTAAAGGTTCCTAACCACAGCGGCACTCCCGTTTGCCGCACTAGTTGAGTCAGCGCGGCCACAGCGGGAGCCCCCTCCTGCCAGATAATGGGCAACGCCCCTTCTGGGGTAATCACGGCATCGGCCCCCTGCTCAGCCAGCGTTTTGTAACCCGCCATGTAGGTATCCATGGCCTGACGAACGCCCGCTGGCGTTAGCTTCTCGCGGGTCGGCACATTCCCCTGCACCAGCCCTAGCGTGATAGCCTGGGAGGGCTCATCCCCGGCGGGCTGGCGGTAGAGGCCAAAGCCAAGGGCGTGGCTCAGCACAAGCAGCCCCAGACCGAGCAGGGCCAAACGCCGTCGATTTGCTAAGGTTGGCAAGCGGTTGATGGGTCTCCAGGCTTCAGTCCATAGCCCATTGCTGGCGACCAGCACAGCGGTAATGATGGCTGGCCCTGACAGGCGAGCCAGATGCAAAATCCACAGGTTATTGGGGCTTTGGGTCAGGCTGAGGGGTGACCAATCGAGGGGAGAGTAGTTCCGCAGGGTTTCCACAGCACACCACAGGGCCACTCCTCCCAAGACACGTAAAAGAGGATAGGTCGGCCAGTGGAGCGCCAGCCATCGCAAGCCCACACCCCAGGCCGCAATGCAAACTGCGCCCCACAGGGTGATAAACAGCCAGGCGCTGAGGGCAATCGCCACACTGCCAATCCAGGGCACTCCTAGCCACATGAGGGGGTGCAGGTGGGTAATCCAGACCAGGGAAATGCCGTAGTAGACCAGCCCCCACAGCAGGCCATAAACCCCTGCCCACCACCAGGCTGAGGTTCTCGTCAACAGGATGACCCACCACAGGGCACTAGCCCTATCCAAGCCAGGGGCCATAAGCCCAGGGGTGGCAACGCCAGGGCCATCAAAACGCCGCTCAATCCGACTAAGCCCACCCATGGCCAGCGCCAGCCACTTACTTTGGCCGTTGGGATTGGGAGGGATGCTTTGAAAATAGTCATTAGGTTACATCAGGTGAATGGCCATAGCAGAGGGTTTCTACTTAGAGTATTGTGAGGGCTTTTGACTAGGGATGATCGAGCCCCATAGCGAACGGCTAGCTACACTGGGAATACAACACTGAGACGGCCTTTACTCCTAATTCTGGCTGCACCTTCTGTGGATCAGGAATTGATATGGTTCAAGCTAAGCTCGACTCACTCCCCGCCGAACTCTCCTTCGAGGCGTATCGCGTTTGGCAACCGCCAGATGACCGCCAGTACGAACTGTTTGGGGGCAGACTAATCCCTATGAACCCACCGACACCCCTGCACGTCAACATTAGCCAGTTTTTGGTGTACCAGTTCCAGCGCTACTTTGCCGAACGGGGGATAGAGCTGGTGGCCAAATCCGAAGCTGGGGTGAGAACAGAACAGGCTTCGTCTCGCATTCCGGATGTTGTGGTGTGTACCCGTCACCTTTGGGAGAAAATTTGCAGCCGCCCCGGCAGCGGCATTCTCGACTTTACTCAAGAGGAGCTGCCCCGGTTGGTGGTTGAAGTTATTAGCACCAACTGGCAGGACGATTATCTTTGGAAACGGGCCGAGTACGCGGTCATCTGCATTCCTGAATACTGGATTGTGGACTACCACCGCCAGCAGGTTTGGGTGTTAACCAACCCTGCCCGCCCAGACGGCTACGATGTGGCAAAATATGCCCCCGGTGATCAGGTGGAGTCTGCGGAATTTGAAGGCTTCTCACTGATGGTGGATGATCTACTCAACCCGCCCCTCGTTGAAGAGCTGATGCGGCAGGTTCAACTCAAACAAAACGCGATGGCGGCTAAGTTGAGGGATCTGGGTGTAGATCCAGAGTCCCTGTAAGTAGAAGCCAGGAGAAAGGGCCACACGAGGCAGTCAAATCTGCCTTCGCCGACTACTCGACCTATTAGAGTTCTCCAGTAATTCTCAAATTCAGGGCTGAAGCCCTTGCTACAAGCCCATCAAAAATATTTTCTGGAGAGGTTTATTCATAAACCCGCGTAGGCGGGTTTTGCCTCTACAGGCGCGGCTTCTAGCCGCCAGCTCTGAGAGTTTTGTTAGTCAACCGGCTACCCAACTCATCCAAGCCTCCGCTTCATCAAAATTGCCTCCGGTTCGTACCCCAATTTCTGATATAACGCCAGGGCCGCAGGGTTGTTGCTAAACACCTGCAAGCTCACCTGGCTGTAGTCGTTGGTTTGCGCCCACTGGTGGGCTATTTCCAGCAGGGCCGTAGCAATGCCCTGCCGCCGATGGTCGGGATGGACGTAGAGCAGCAGCACATAGGGATGCAGCCGCCCCGTGCGCTGGTCAGTGGCTTGCCCTAGCCAGAGCCCGGCGATCTCCCCCATGCCACCTCGATCGTTGGGAATTTCCACCAGCCACAGCGGAGTTTCCCTGGAGAGGTAGCGGTCTATGATGGTGGCCAGGTGTTGAGCAGGGGGAGCAGAGCCCAATTCACGATAATTCTGCTCCATAAACTTGACCAAAATAGCCCGGTCAAGGGGCGAACCCAAGCGTAGAACGTAACCAGAAATGGGAAAGGGGGGCATGGAGAATGACAAATTAGTTCGTAGGATAGTGTAGGGTGCTGATAACGCTGAACGTGAAGTAACGGCGTCGGCTTTAGCCGCGCTACCGATGATTTTCCCTTTATATAATTGAGGGCCATCTCCTGTGCAGCATTTCCCAGACCTGGTCGATACCTCGGCGGTATCCCTTTCATCGGAGTATTTGCATTTAGCAGAAGCACTGGCTCACAACGACCATTGTCGCTGGGGTAACGCTTTACTCAAATTAGGCTGGCAGTACGGGCCGCAGTTCGACCCAGTGCGGCAAACCCACCCTCATCTGGTGCCCTTTGAGACGTTACCGGAGGAGGCTAAAAGCACAAAACTCAAGCTATTTTTAGACAACTTCAAAGTAGTGCTGGCGCTGGGTTATCGCCTGGAGAAAGACCATCAGCCCCCCCTCGGAAGAAGCCTTCCTGATGACCACCAGCCTTGCTCAACACGCCCAACCCTTGCCGCCACCCACGGCTGAAGATAGCCCCGTTAACATGCGGCTTGCCTCCCTATTGGCACTTCGGAATGAGCTAATTAACCTTCAGCCCGCTACCCCTGAACTGCATCGCGCCCTGGGAGACATGCTGCTGCAACAGGGGCAGCCCATCCTGGCCTACGATGTGCTAATGGCTGGGCTCAACCGCTGGCCAAACCACCTGCGGCTACAGCAGCTCTTAGCCCTGGCCCTGGCTCGCAGTGGGGCAACGCTCACAGCCAACCAACTGTTAGCCGAGCTGCTTCGAGCTGGGCAGCGTGATGAGCAAACCCTCGGCCTGTATGCCCGCACCCATAAAGATTTGTGGAAACAGGCCACCGACGCAGAGACTAAAGCTAAGCATCTCACATTAGCCTCCCAGCAATACTTAGAAGCCTACCAGCACAGTCGCAGCATTTGGACGGGTATCAACGCCGCGACGATGGCCGTCATGGAGGGCAATACTGAACAAGCTAAATCCCTAGCCGAGGAGGTGCGCCAGGAAAGCCTCAAAGCGCTGGACGCCAAAACCGAGCAAGAGCAGGATAGCTATTGGGTGCTGGCCACTCTGGGCGAGGCTGAATTGATTCTCAACCACTGGGCGGCGGCGGCTAGCTACTACACCCAGGCCGCTCGCTTAGGGGCCAGCCGCTATGGCGACTTGAGTTCCAGCTACCGCAATGCCGTGTTGCTAATGCGGCACTTTCAGCAAGACCTGGATGCCCTCAATCAGTGGTTTGCCTTGCCTAAGGTAGCGGTGTTCTGCGGCCACCGGGTCGATGCCCAGGATCGCGAGATTCCCCGCTTTCCCATCCAGTTAGAAGCAGCGGTGTACCAGGCTATCCACCAACAGTTGAAAGCTCTGGGTACCTACGTTGGGTTTGCTTCGGCGGCCTCCGGGTGTGACATTTTATTTTTGGAAGCCCTCTTATCCCTGGGCGGGGAAATCAACATTGTCCTACCCTACAACCGCGACCAGTTTGTGGCTGATGCCGTGCAGGGTGATCCCTCAGGTAACTGGGTAGAACGGTTCAATCATGTTCTGGCCCAGGCGCGGGAGGTCATCGTGGCCTCTGACCACAAACCCAAGCATGACGAGATTTCCTACGAATATTCCAATCGCCTGCTGCACGGCCTGGCCAGTATGCGGGCCAAGCAGTTGCAAACTACGCTGGTGCCCCTCGCCGTGTGGGATCGCCAACCGGGGGATGGCCACGGTGGCACCGCCCACACGGTTTCCTACTGGCGGCAGTGGACTCCCCACGTAGAGATTATCGAGCTAGAGCCGCTGCTCCAGCACGGTTGTCCAGAATTGGCTAGCCAACGGCAGGAAAAACTTTGGGGAATGGCTAATGCGGTTACGCCCACCGTTCAAGACGACTCAACCCGCGACATCTGCGCCCTACTCTTTGCAGACGTAGTTCACTTTACCGAATTGCAGGAAGACCAGGTATGCACCTTTTCCCAGGAATTTTTGGGGGCGATCGCCTCGCTCTCGGCCCAAACTGATGACCAACCCTTGATGAAAAACACCTGGGGCGATGCCCTATACTATGTTTTTCTGGGGTGGAGCAGGCGGGCTTATTTGCCCTGGGCCTTTGCGAGCTAATGCAGAATACCGACTGGCAACGCTACGGCCTGCCTGCCGACATGAACCTCCGCATCGCCCTCCATGCTGGGCCGGTTTATCGCAATGTGGATCCCATTACTGGACAGGTCAACTACATTGGCAACCACGTTAACCATGCGGCCCGGATTGAGCCCATCACCCCGCCCGGACGGTGTACGCCAGCCAGGCTTTCGCGGCTATGGCGGCGTCAGAGAATGTGCAGTCCTTCGTGTGTGACTATGTGGGCCAGGTGCTTTGGGCCAAGCACTATGGAGCCTTCCCGACCTATCATGTCCATCACATTTAACCCCATCGAAGTTACCCCCTATGCGTAACCCTTTCTGGCGGCTTAAAACCTTACCCTGGGGCACCTTGCTCTTAGCGGCCGCCGTGGTCGTGGCCATTGCCACCGTGGCGGATATGGTGCTGGCTTTTGCTCTAGGTTGGTTACTTAGCAGTCTCGGCAACCAACTTTCTGCCTTCTTTCAGCTGCTGCTGCTGGCTCTGCCCGTCGCCGCTGGATTTGGCATCGGCGCCCTGAGCATTGTGGTAATGGAACGATCGTTTCGTCAGATCTATCTCTACACGGGCGTGCTGTGGGCGCTGGTGGCCTGCCTAGCCCTGGCGCTATTTGTCAAAGGCTTTTTTCCGATTCCGGCCCTGGTCGTGACTATGGGTTATAACCAGTTAATTGGCATTGTGCTGGGTATTTTTGTTGTCGGCAAACGGCACTGGCGCTAACCGAAAAAGGGAGCCAGAAACCCTGGCTCCCTCAGAACGATAACGCTCTTACATCTAGAAGAACCTAGAAGCTGGTACGGCGATACTGGCCACCGCCATTACCAGAACCTCGGCTCTCGCGGGGGTTGCTGTCACGGGGGCGAGCTTTGTTAACCCGCAATTCGCGGCCCATCCACTCAGCGCCATCAAGGGCTTCGATGATGGTATCCTCTTGGGTTTCAGCGGCCATATCCACAAAGGCAAAACCGCGAGGGCGACCCGTTTCGCGATCGATGGGCAGGCTAACCCGGCTCACATCACCGTACTCATTGAACACCCGCTCCAGATCTTCGCGAGTGACATCGTAGGACAAATTACCAACATAAAGGGACATAGAATTCTCTCCTTAATCGACAAGTGCAGCGAGTAAACGGAGATGAACCTGTGTCGGAAATCGAAATGAAATGAAACAAGCGTAATCTACCGAAAACTGACCAAATCCATGGTAACACTCCCACCCTCTGGTTAGGTTAACCAGATGTGAAGCGAGAGAAGACTCAGAGGTGGAGCAGCGGAGCGGGAACGAATAATAAGGATCTCCTCCCCTCACCGTCCTACTCCCCTACTCCCCCACCATCCAGTTACCGGCCTACCTTAGGCATCATCCAGTGCGGCAATCCCCGGTAGTTCCTTGCCTTCTAACAGTTCCAGGCTAGCGCCGCCGCCGGTTGAAATGTGGCTCATCTTTTCGGCCACACCGACCTTTTCTACCGCCGCTACAGAATCGCCACCGCCGATGATAGTGGTGACCCCTTGGCCGGTGAGTTCAGCCAGGGTATGGGCGATCGCCTCGGTGCCCGTAGCAAACTGGTCGAACTCAAATACCCCCATGGGGCCATTCCAAATCACTGATTTGCACTGCTTGAGGGCATCTTGGAACACCTTTACAGAGTCAGGGCCAATATCCAACCCCATCCACCCATCGGGAATAGCCTCGACACTAACGGTTTGGGCGTTAGCATCGGCGGCAAAATTATCGGCTACAACCACATCGGTAGGTAGCAGTAGATCTACACCGCGTTCCTTGGCCTTAGCTTCTAGGGTTTGGGCCAGTTCCAGCTTGTCTTCTTCCACCAGAGATTTACCCACACTCAAGCCACGGGCCTTGTAAAAGGTGAAGATCATGCCGCCGCCAATCAGCAGCTTGTCTACTTTTCCAGTAGGGTTTCAATCACGCCGATTTTGCTGGAGACTTTAGAGCCGCCAATGATAGCCGCTAGGGGGCTTTGGGGATTCTCAATAGCCGCCTGCAGGTACTGCAATTCTTTCTCGATTAAATATCCCGCTACAGAGGGACTGAGGTACTCCGTCACCCCGGCGGTGGAGGCGTGAGCCCGGTGGGCGGTACCAAAGGCATCATTGACGTAGAGGTCAGCATTGGCGGCCAGTTGCTTGGCAAATTCTGGATCGTTCTCCTCTTCGCCAGCATAGAAGCGCACATTTTCCAGCAGGGCCACCTGGCCATTTTGCATCGCGTTGATCGCGGCGGCCACCTCGTCACCAATACAGTCATCGCACTTAACCACGTCCTGGCCCAGCAATTCGCTGAGGCGCTTGGCGACGGGGGTCAGGCGCATACTTTCAACCACCTGAGCCTTGGGGCGACCAAAGTGGCTCGTCAGCACCACCTTTGCCCCTTTGCCCGTGAGGTCTTGAATGGTGGGCAAAGCCGCCCGGATGCGCGTATCATCGGTAATGTTGCCCTGATCGTCAAGGGGAACGTTAAAGTCGGCCCGCACCAGCACGCGCTTGCCAGCCACATCGGCTGCCGTTAAGCTTGCCACAGATTTTTTGACCACAGCGAGATACCTCCTAAAACGGCTGAAGACTTTGTTTATTACGTTATGCGGAGCTTCGACAAAAGCAGGCCAAACCTTGTCTAAGGTAGAACCTAGGGGCTAGTACTGCTCAACCAATGCTCTGTGTCTGTCGTAATATTTACCTATCGACGCCATTATTCTACCGGAGTGCGAGTTCCCTTTGATCTGTTGATCTGCCCTGTTGATTTGCCATGTTTAAGACAGTCTTATTCCCCATCGACATGAGTTCTGAGGCTCAACAGGCGGCTTCTAAGGTGGCAGAGCTCGTCAAACTCCACCAAAGTCGCCTAATTTTGCTATCCGTCGTTGAGTCTAGTGCTGAAGAAGAGCGTCAAGCCTCTGGGCAATCATCCCCCGAAGCCGTGGCGCAACTGTTGGGCCAAGCCAAGCAGCTTTTTGCCGCCCAGGGCCTTGAAGCCGATGCCATTGAGCGCGAAGGCCAACCCGCCTTTGTAATCTGTGACGTAGCCGACGAACTCAACGCCGATTTGATTGTGATGGGCTGCCGTGGGGTGGGCTTGATTGAAGACATCCAGGCCGAAAGTGTAACAACACGGGTGATTAACCTATCGCCTTGTCCGGTGTTAATCGTCCCCTAGAGAAGGGAATAACTGAGTGATAGTCGCGCCATGACGGCGCTTCTGGCGTTCTATTGGAAGATGGCCCAGGGGTGATCGATTAGGATGGAGTTATCCACCCGTCAGGTGTGGCTCAATTTTTTGG
Organism: Leptolyngbyaceae cyanobacterium SM2_5_2; assembly: GCA_012031045.1. Classification (GTDB taxonomy): domain Bacteria; phylum Cyanobacteriota; class Cyanobacteriia; order Phormidesmidales; family Phormidesmidaceae; genus Nodosilinea. The sequence goes on along the minus strand of JAAUUR010000068.1, from coordinate 3,772 downwards.
CCTTGTTACCGGCTACAGGGCTGACGATATTGACCATTGCCGTGGCATTTCTGCGGTTTTATGACGAACAAGACTTCGGATTCATTGAACTCATTGCCCAGCCCAGAGCCTGGAGTAACCGGCTCACCGTGGCCGCCCTCGTGGTGGCGCTGGTTAATTTTGCGTTGAGTGGGACCGTCGAAATCGAGAAACAAGCCGCCTTAGCCGAGCAGAGGCACGCGCAGCGGATGAGCGAGCTGAGGCAGTACAACGCCGAGCTGAAGAAGCGCAACGCCGAGCTGAAGAACAAGAACAAGCGACTCGCCGAGCTAGAATCCAAAATCGATGGATTATTCTCCAAATACGGTATCAGCTCGACCCCGACGAACAAAACCGAGCAGCCATGACTAACTTCCTCTTGTTTTTGCAGGAATACGGAGAATAGGTACTGCTGACATCGGCCCCTAAACAGCACCTATTCTTCAGTTAATCAGTACCGAAAAATTTGCCCAGCCCCAGGTCATGGCGGACAACGGCTAATGGCGTTTCCCAGTTGGCTTCAACGGGGTAAGCGATCGCAGCGTTACCCCGCCGCCCCATCCAAAATCCGCGCCATAGGGCTCGCATCAGCAGTGCTGTCCATAGGGGGTTAGTCAGGCTCAGCGGCACAAAAGACAGCACAAACACATTCAACAAATCCCAGTACTGCACCAGGGTGAAGGCAGCTACCCCAAACTCCCCAATCGGTGAGGCATCGAACCCGGTCATGATGTGATAGACGTCGTGGCTGATCGCCATGCGCTGACGCAGCCAGTATTTGGTGGTGTCTGCACTCATAAACGTGTCGGGGTCAAAGCCATACTTCAGCATGTGGCGGGCATAGGCACCCCCGAGAGTATCCGCTGGAAGTTCCACTAAAACGGCCAAATTCACCGGAATTGTTCGATAGGTCAAATGCTTGGCTTGCTTTGCCAGTCGCCGCTCAACCCACGCCTGCCAGCGGCTGTTGCTTCCAGCCGCCAGGATATGCCGAATCCCAGCCGCAGGATCTGCCAAAAAGACCCCGGTAGGCGGCCCTCACCTCGGCCCAATTGATGCCGGCCAAGGGTAACCCCTAACCCGACACAGGGCTTAGATTGGCGTCTAGACATGGGCTGCATGTTGTTAGTCATAGGACTATCTCCGTAAATTTTGTGAACCTCACCCGGCGGGAGCCGCCAACCGGCATAATAGGAAGTGCACCTGAGTGAATATGCAACTTATTGCATTTGAGTTGATCCTATATGCAGCTTGTTGAATAATCAACTATTTGTATATATAAATTTGTCTATCCAACGGTTCTGAACATCAGCTAATCCTCTATGGCGCTATCCCATGCAATTCTGTCGGCCTTAACAGAACGTCAGTGCAGTGGCTACGATTTGGCTAAACAATTCGATGGTTCAGTGGGTTTCTTCTGGCACGCCAGCCACCAGCAGATCTATCGCGAACTCACCAAGCTAGAACAGCAAGATCTGCTCACCGCTGAAACTGTGCCCCAGGAAGGCCGCCCCGACAAAAAGCTCTACCAAGTTACCGAGGCTGGCAGAGCTATGCTGCGAGAGTGGATTGCTCAACCTTCTATCTACCCACCGACGAAGGATGACTTGCTGGTAAAACTCTTCGTGGGCTACCTGGTGCCCCCCGCCACTCTAATAGCCACCCTGGAACGTGAACGCGCTCAGCACGCCGCCACTCTGGATGCTTACCGAACCATTGAACAAAAAATCTTTGCCAACCTAGAGGCCATGCCCCAGGCGGCTCAGTTTCAGCACATCACCCTGCGCAACGGCATCCACTACGAAACCGCCTGGCTGGCCTGGTGCGATGAGACACTGGAGAGGCTGGAGAGAATGGGTGGTGAGGGGTGGGCGTGAAGAGTGATCTCAACTGGTCGGCCATAATAACCCCGGTTACGGCTTTTCCATCTGGAATCAGCACATAGAAAGGATTGCGACGTTGGGTATTGCCAATTGGGCAGACGAAGGTGAACCCCATGTTGACGTTGAAGTTAGCCTGACTGACAACCAGGGCTGGACGATTACCCATCTGTTCATGCCCAGCTTGGGGGGTCGAAGCAAAGCCAAACAAAATCTCCACGACTGGGAACGTACATTACCAAGCCTCTTGGTCGACGGATGCGCCCCAATCAACCTCTGGTTCAGGGGGGTCAACCACCTCGGCTAAAAGATCGTCTAATTGGTACTACCTACGACCGCTATGATAAACACTGTTTAAGCTATACCCTCCTCACCCCCATGCCAGCCCCCGAAATCCAGTGGTACCCCGGTCATATTGCCAAGGCAGAAAAAGCCCTGGTCGATCAGCTCAACCGGGTAGACGTGGTGCTGGAAGTGCGGGATGCGCGGATTCCTCTAGCCACGCGCCACCCCAATGTGGATCAGTGGGTGGGTGACAAGGGGCGGGTACTGGTGCTGAACCGGGTTGATATGATCTCCGACGCTGCCAAAGCTGCCTGGGAAGACTGGTTTCGCCAGCAGGGAGAACGGCCCCTGTTTACCAATGCTCAGCACGGGCAGGGGGTGAAGGCGATCGCCAAAGCCGCCCAGGCCGCCGGGGATTCCGTTAACCAGCGCCGCCAGACCCGGGGGATGAAGCCCCGCCCGATTCGGGCTGTGGTGATTGGCTTTCCTAACGTGGGTAAATCGGCGTTGATTAATCGCTTACTTAACCGCAAGGTAGCCGCCAGTGCGCGGCGGGCTGGGATTACCCGCCAACTGCGGTGGATTCGCCTCTCTGGCGACCTGGATTTGCTGGATGCTCCTGGGGTGATTCCCTCCCGCCTGGATGACCAGGATGCCGCCCTAAAGCTTGCCATCTGCGACGACATTGGCGAAGCGGCCTACGACACCCAGCGCACGGCTGCTGCTTTTTTAGACCTGTTGAAAGGGTTAGAACAGACCCAGTCTCAAGACACCTACCAGGAGATTCTTCAAGCCCGCTACGGGCTCGACCTTAGCCAGCACACGGGAGAAGCCTTTGTCGCCCAACTGGCCTCAGAGAAGTTTCAGGATGACCAGGAGCGGACGGCAAAGCGCATTCTGAACGATTTTCGGACTGGTTTTCTGGGGCACTGGGTACTGGAATGGCCATTTGATCCGGCCAATTGATGCGGAACCAAGGGCTAGGCCAGCGCTCAGAAGCTATTGCCCCTGGTAACCTTAGAGAGGATGCCCTCGGAGCCGTTCTATGCTCGATTTGCCTCAGCTGACTGGAAAGCAGCGGCAGTTTGTTCAGTTGCTTCAAAAGCAACAGCGGGTAGAGAGTTTGCGATCGCTCTGTATCCAGCACGGCTTTGACATCAATTTCATCAACGGCTTTTTGCGCAGCGGCGTCTTGGATGGCTATGTTCAATGGCAGGAGCATACTCAGCAGGCTTGGGTACTCACCCCAAAAGGTGACGAACTAGAGGGCCAGCTACCCGGTTTTGCCCTGGCCGAACGGTTGTTGCAGGGCGTGACTGATCGCGCCCAACTACAAGCCGAACTAGGTTCTGCCTTTAGCCTCAACTACGGTGCCCTCCGCCGTGAGCAGGCCGTAGACATGGCGGATGGCACCAATGAGGGAATCGTCGTGGTGCTGAAGTCGGCGGTACTGGCGGCCTATCAGCAGCGACAGGCAGCGCTGACTGCCATTGCCAAGGGCAACCCAGCAGAACCCCTGGCAACGGCCTCCATGGACTGGCTGCAACAACAGGGCTACGTGACCCGCCGGATAGAATCAGACTACAGCC
>JAAUUR010000067.1 GCA_012031045.1 Leptolyngbyaceae cyanobacterium SM2_5_2 | reverse complement strand
ACCGACCGCCGCCTAAGAGAAAGTATTGACTCTCTCGATACCGTCAGGGTTCCTGGCTCACTTTTAGCTGCCATCCAGTCCAGGCTAACCTCATAGCAGGGTAGTCTTGACAAAGAAGATAATCGCTCCTTCGCGCCCTCACGTCTCCGTCCTCGCCGGGCAGGCCACATTTTCTAGCACAGTCATCGGGCCAAGACTTTTCAGTAGGGTCAACTGCGCTTGATTTTTGACTAGCAGCGACCCCGCAAAGCCAAGGGAATTCACGGGAATGGTTTGAAAATGCTCCTGATGGCGGCAAACGCCCATCATCCAATCACGGGTGATCAAGAGATTATAGGCAAAGGAGCTAGGTGCTGCCGCCAGATTTGCCCCTAGCGTGCTCAGCACAGTATGGTAAGCCACCAGCAGGGCTTCAGCCGAAATCGGCTGAAGCCCATCCAGGCAGACAATGGCATGACCAAAGGAAAAGTCTGGATGCCGGTAGGCAAAGGCAGCGTCTCCGGTGCTACGCTGACCTGGCTGATCAATCAAGCCCAACCGCTGGATGGCCAGTGCAAGGGGCAGGGAGCTACCGTCAGGGCAGAGGGGGGGCGGTACCAGTTGCAGGTGCTTGTGGCGCTGGCTAGCCCCCGCTAACTGACCGCCATTGTAAAAGGCCAGACCGTCCATTTCTGCCATGCAAAAGGCCAACGCTTCGAAATCAGCCAGAGTTAGCCAGGTGTCTTGATCTTCAAAGGCGCGGGTAATGATCAAAATGTGGTGGTCAACCACGTTGTACTTGTTAAGTAGGCAGAGATGAGTGTCGGAAAGGTTGGCCACAAACAGGTCTTCGTCGTAGGGCAAAAAGGGGTTGAAATCCTGGCCAACTTTCTGGTGTTGGGCCTGAGCCTGGTTGGCTTTTTCCTTGCGGGCCAGGTTAGCCAGGATTCTGACCAGGAAGCGCATTCCCCCCTGCTCGATGAATTCGTAGTGGGTATCAATGGGCTGTAGCGCTCCACAGGCCAGGGCATGCCCCGTTTGCTGCTGGATTTTGCTCCACAGGTGGCCAGGGGCAATGGGCGGTGCAGAGGAACTAACCATGGGTTGATGACCAGCAAGAACTACCATTTCCCCCCCGACTTTAGCAAACGGCTGGGGCGTAGTCATATCACTGTTTCAGGGTGCGGGGATCGAGGGCATCTCGCAGGCCATCGCCTAATAGGTTAAAGGCCAGGGAGGTCACCACAATTAAGATGGCGGGGGGCCACACCAACCAGGGCTGCAAAACCAGAATTGAGGCATTCGTCGCCAGGGAAAGCATGTTACCCCAGGAGGCATCGGGCTGTTGAATGCCCAGGCCAATAAGCTCAGCACCGCCTCCGCCAGAATAAAGCCGGGAATTGCCAGGGTTGCCGCAATAATGCCATAGGTAGCGGTTTGGGGTAGCACATGGCGAGTGATGGTGTAGAGGGGCAGTCCGCCCATTACCCGGCTGACCTGGACAAAATCCTGCTCTTGATGGCAAGCACCTGGCCTCGAATCACCCGCGCCAGGCCCGCCCAACCAATCAGCGAGGTAATTAGCACAATCAGCAAGAAGCGCTGGGTGCTGCTCAAACCGGGGGGCAACACCGCCGCTAACGCCACGAGTAAATAGATACTGGGAATCGTCATCAACACTTCCACAAACCGCATCAGCATAGCATCTACAGCGCCGCCAAAATACCCCGCCAAGCCGCCCACTAACATCCCCAGCGGAAAAGAAATGGCGATGCCAATCAGCCCGACACTGAGGCTGACTCGACTGCCGTGGATAAGCCGACTGAACTGATCCCGCGCCTGCTCATCGGTGCCCAGCAGATTGATCTGGCCAGGGCCAGCGGTGTCAAACAGTTTGATCTGGCCGTCTGCATTGCGGTGCAGCAGGCGAATGGCTGAGGGTTGGCTGCGGTCTACTATCAATTCGCGATCGCCGGTTTCCATGTCCATCGCCCCCTGGGTGGTGGGGTAAACGTAGGGGAAAAAGGCCCCTGTCTCCGCATCTCGCCAGTAAATCTGGGTGGGCGGCAGCAGGGAACCATTGGGTTGCGTCGCGTAGGGACTGTAGGGCGCAAAAAAGTCAGCGCCCAACGCCACAACGTAGAGAACAATCAGCAATATCGCTCCCAGTTGAGCCAGGCGATTGGTTTTAAGCTTGCGCCACCAGGTCATAGCTAAATCAGGTGTGGATTACGTTTTGTTCGTTCTCCACCATAAACACATTTGAGTAAAGGTTAGCAATAATTTGCTTCCCCTCTTGGGTGAGCGAGAGATACCGCAGCCCGTCTTGGATGTAGGGATGCACAACATTCCAGTAAAACTTGGGGTAATTGGCCCGTAAATCCCCAGGGTTGGTGTAGCCCAGGCACTTATTCTGGCCGGTTTCTTCAAATTCGTAGAACAGGGCGGCAATTTTTTTTCAGGTAGCGAGGGTCGCTGAGTTGACCAATTAAATCTGCCGCCCGCACCAGGCCCGGAAAGTTTTGGGTGTCTTGGTGGTCTTCTTCCTTAGGCACCGGAAAGCGGGTTAGTTCAATGTTTTGCTTGATAATGTCGGCGTGAATCAGCCGATTGTTGCCAAAGCGCTCTTCAATGAATTGCTTACCACGATCCACGTGGTAGCGGGTGAGAGAGGCATCGGAAGCACCGGGTTGCAGCTTCACCATTTGGTTTCCCTGGCCGGTGGAGTAGAGATGGTCGCGATCCTGATCGCTGCGGCAAACCCCCTTGATGTAGCCAATATCGTGACAAACCAGGGAAATAATAAAGTGCAACCAGTCTTCGCAGGTCACGCCGCCCTCACGGATGTGCCGACCCCGCAGAATTTCTTGCCCCACCAGGGTTACCAGGATGGTGTGTTCGACGTTGTGATAAAGCGCGTCGCTATTGGCGATATTTTCCAGGGCCATGCTGCCAGCCCAGGCAATAATGTCTTCATAATCAGGGTTGAGGCCGCCGTAGGTGCGGTGGTAGCCCATTCTAAGATTTTCAACAAAGTCGCCGATGAGAATTTCGGTGGCGTTAAACATTCCCAAGACCTGCCTTATGGAAATCGGGGGTAAGCCGTTGCATGAGAGATACAGAGCCAGCTTTGACGAATTCAGGGAAGTAACTCACCCAAGAGATTACCTGTTATTACACCAAACCGACCCCGTCAAGCGGTGTGATTCTCGTCAGCCAACCCAATGAGATGGGCCTCCGCTCCTTTGTTTATAGCCAAAGGGCCGGAAAAATGGGTAATCCCAGCCAGCGTGATCTTTACGCCATAATAAAAAAGTAAATATTTTTTAACGTTTTCCCCAAGACGTTTATACCTGAGGATGCTGCTGTGCCTGAGTCCCCTTCCTCCTCCTCATTAGAGGCCGCGAGTGCTTTTCACCCCTCTGGGGATGAGCGGGTAGCCTATAGCGAAGTGCCTCCCCAGAGAAGCACGGGCTGGCGCTGGTCGGGCGTGCTGGTTGGGCTGGGAGCCGGGGTTCTGTTGACCCTGGCCGGAACGCGCTTTTTGGGGGGAGAGGAGAAGACCACGGCTGACACGCCTGCCCCCGCACCCCCCACAGCAACTCAGACGGTAACCGTTGCCTCGGTTCTAGCCGCCACCGTAGCCGATACCCTGGCGGTGAATGGCACCGTCCAAGCCACGGATCTGCTCTCCATTGCGCCGCAGGTCAGCGGTCTGCAAATTCGTGAGCTGCGGGTGCGCGAGGGCGATGCCGTCAGCGCTGGCCAAGCCCTGGCCAGTTTGGACGATGCCACGCTCCAGGCCGATCTGCGGCAGGCCCAGGCCCAGCTTGCTGTGGCCCAGGCCCAGGTCACGCAGCGGCAGGCCGCCCAGGCCCAAGACCAGGCCAACCTGGTAGAAGTCCAGCAAAACCTGCAACGTAGCCAGGCTCTAGCCGATCGCGGAGCCATCAGCCAGCAGGAACTCACCCGCCAGCAAACCCAGGTGCTTACCGCCCAGGAAGCCGTGGGTTTAGCCAGAGCCGAGGTGACCAGTGCCGAGGCGGGGGTGCGATCGCAGCAAGCCGCCATCGAGCGCCTGCAAACCCAGCTTACCCAAACCACCGTGCGGGCTCCTGTAGCGGGTACCATCGCCGAACGCCGCGCCACCGTGGGGGATATTTCCTCCCCCGGCACCCCCATCGTGACGCTGATTCAGAACAATCAGCTCAAATTGGCGGCTGAAGTACCCCAGGCTCAACTAGATCGGGTAGCCATAGGTGCCCCAGTGGCCATTACCTCTAACACCGATGGCCGGTTGCGCTTGCAGGGGACGGTGCAATCCATTGACCCGGTGGTGAATGCGGCAACGCGGGTGGCGCTCGTTAACATCACCCTGCCGTCCAGCGATTTACTCAAACCCGGGATGTTCCTGCGTGGCGATATCACCACCGCCTCTCGCTCTGGTTTGACAATTCCTACCACAGCCCTTCAGCCACAGCCCGATGGCACCTCCCAGGTTTTTGTTTTGGGCGATGGCAACCAGGTAACGGCCCGCCCCGTAGAACTCGGCAACCGCCTGCCTGCCAATGGCAATCAATTGGCCCAAGTCGAAGTTCGCCAGGGGCTACAAGCCGGGGAACAGGTTGTCACTACTGGCGTCGGCTTCTTACAAGACGGTGACGTAGTTACCGTAGTCCCTTAACCCACCCCTGCTTCTCCGCTCTCCACCCAACTCCCCCCCACCCTCTTCTCCATGAACCTCTCCGGCTGGTCAATCCGCAACCCCGTCCCGGTCATCGTCCTCTTCCTGGTACTCACCCTGGGAGGATTGCTAGCCTTTGGCCAGTTGGGGATTGACGAAAATCCCAACATTGACTTTCCCGCCGTTACGGTTACCGTCACCCAGACTGGAGCCGGGCCAGAGGAGCTAGAAACCCAGGTCACAAAAAAGGTAGAAGACGCCGTGGCGGGGCTGGGCAATATTGACGAAATTCGTTCAACAGTGCGGGAGGGCAGTTCTACAACGGTGATCTCCTTCCTGTTGGGCACCGATATTGATCGGGCCACTAACGACGTGCGGGATGCCGTTACCCGCATCCGGCAGGATTTACCCGGCAGCATTCAAGAACCGGTGATTCGGCGGCTGGAGTTTGGCGGCGGTGTGATTATGACCTATGCCGTTAATGCTAACCAGCGCTCGGTAGAGGAACTCAGTGACCTGGTAGATCGCACCATTAGCCAGGAAATTCTCGCCGTTGGCGGCGTGGCGCGGGTCGATCGGGTGGGCGGGGTCGATCCAGAAATCCGTGTTGATCTTGACCCCCAGCAACTGGATGCGCTGGGTATCACCGCTACCCAGGTGAATGACCAGATCCGGGCGTTGAATATCAACCTACCTAGTGGACGGGCGACGTTGGGCGGCCAGGAGCAGAGCTTTCGTACCCTGGGTAGCGCGCCGACTGTAGAAACCCTGCAAGCCTATCGCATTGCTCTGCCCAGCGGTACCACGGTGCCCCTTAGCAGTCTGGGCACCGTAGATAATAGCTTCAAAGAAGCCCGGCAGTCGGCTCAGTTCAACAACCAGCCGGTGGTGGCGTTTTCTATCTATCGCAGTACGGGCAGCATTCTGGTGTCGGTAGAAGACGGGGTGCGCGCAGCGGTAGCCCGCCTATCGGAAACCCTACCGGAGGATATCAGCATTGACCTAATCTTCACCCGTGGCGATGAAATCCGCGACTCCTATCAGGCGTCCATCGACGCGCTGCTCGTGGGTTGCGTGCTGGCCGTAATTGTGGTGGGTGCTTTTCTGCGCGACTGGCGAGCCACCCTGATTACAGCGATGGCTCTGCCGCTGTCGATTATTCCCACCTTTCTGGTGTTGCAGTGGCTCGACTACACCCTTAACAGCATGACCCTGCTGGCCCTTACCCTGGCCGTCGGCAACTTGGTAGATGACGCCATTGTGGAAATTGAAAACGTCGAGCGCCACATGCAAATGGGTAAAGGGCCGTTTCAGGCGGCGATAGATTCCACCGCTGAGGTAGGTCTGGCAGTAATTACTACTACAGCCACCATCGTAGCGGTCTTCCTGCCGGTCGCCTTTATGGGGGGGATTCCGGGCAAGTTCTTTCAGCCCTTTGGGGTAACGGTGGCCGTGGCCACGGTGTTTTCCACCGTGGTGGCTCGCCTAATCACCCCCATGATGGCGGCCTATCTGATGCGTCCCAAGGGAGCGATGGGGGACGCCCCTGGGGATTCCCTTGATTTGAATGGGCATGGTAACCTACCGGCAACCCAACCGGTCGGCCCTTACCGAAGGATGCTGGCCTGGGCGTTTAAACACCGGGGGTTAACCATGGCCCTGGCTCTGGTGTTCTTCATCGGCAGTCTGCGGTTGGTGCCCTATATTCCCACCAACCTGTTTGACAGCAGTGATTCTGGCCTGTCTACAATCTCTGTAGAATTGCCACCGGGCTCTACCCTGGCCGATAGTCAACAGGTCACCACTCAGGTCACCCAGGCGTTGCTAAGCCAGCCTCCGGTTGCCACTGTGCTGGCTACCGAAGGTGGCGACGATGGTGTCAACCGAGCCACCCTCTACGTTCGCCTGGTGCCCAAGGCAGAGCGAGCCATCTCCCAGGCCGACTTTGAGCAGCAGGTGCGGCCCCTATTTCAGCAAGTGCCTGGTGCCCGCATCAGCTTTCAGAGCGCTGGCGCCTCCGGGGAAGGCAAAGACCTAACTGTGGTGCTGAAGAGCAATGACCCGACCGCGCTGCGCCAGGCCGCCGATACCCTCACCCGCGACATGCGTGGGGTACCCGGCCTGGTGGATGTCAATTCCACCGCTAGCCTGGTGCGGCCTGAGGTACAAATTGTCCCCGATGTGGAGCGTGCCGCCGACCTGGGCGTAACGGTTCAGGCCATTGCCAGTACAGCCTCTCTAGCTACGTTGGGGGATACCGATGCCAACCTGGCCGACTTTAACCTGGGCGATCGCCAAATTCCCATCCGTGTCCAAATTGCTCCGGCCTTTCGGGATGACCCCATTATTTTGCAAACCCTGCGCGTGCCCAGCCAAACTGGGGAATTAATTCCCCTTTCGGCGGTAGCGGAGGTTAACTTTGGCAGCGGCCCCGCCCAAATTGACCGCTTTGACCGTTCTCGCCAGGTCACCATTGGCGGCAACCTCCAGGGCATTACCCTGGGCCAGGGTCTGGCCGCGTAGAGGCTCTGCCAACCATGCAGAGCCTCCCGGCTAGCGTTACCCAACAGCCCGCTGGGGACGCCGAAATCATGCGGGATATTTTCACCCGCTTTGGTCTGGCTCTGGCTACAGCGGTGCTGATGATCTACGCCGTGCTAGTGCTGTTGTACAACAACTTCATTCACCCAATGGCGGTGATGGCGGCCCTGCCACTTTCGGTGGGTGGAGCGTTGATGGGCCTCTTGGTCACCCAAAAACCGCTAGGTTTGTTTGCGCTGATTGGCATTGTGCTGCTTATGGGGCTGGTTACCAAGAACTCCATTCTGCTCGTGGACTATGGTCTAATGGCTCTCCAACAGGGCAAATCTCGCAAAGCCGCCATGATGGAAGCCGGAGTAACTCGCCTGCGGCCGATTCTGATGACCTCAATTTCCACCATGGCTGGGATGGTGCCCATTGCCCTGGAATGGGGAGCCGGTGGAGAAGCTCGCAGCCCCATGGCGATCGCCGTACTGGGCGGCTTCACGACCTCGACCCTGCTCACCCTGGTGGTTGTGCCGGTACTGTTTACCTACATCGATCGACTGAACACCCTGCTGATGAAGATTCTACGCCGTCTCGGCGGTAGCCATACCCCCCCCGGCTCCCATCTCGATCCAGAACCCACACCAAGACCTTACACCCTGAGCAAATAACCGTATAATAGAGTGCCTGGGTTTAGAGTGCTTTCCCATGAGCACCAAGGCGAATTCCTTAGCTTAAAGGTTAAGGTAGAGCCAAAACTCCAGAGCTATCCTGCGGGTGTAGTTCAGTGGTAGAACGTCAGCTTCCCAAGCTGAATGTCGTGAGTTCGAGTCTCATCACCCGCTTTAATCTGAAGAGCCCTGAAAACGGTTGTTTTCAGGGCTCTTCAAGTTGTTGATGGAACTCGTCAACCCTCAAAATCGTCGAAAATTGGGGTAGGCGTTAGGTCATTTTGCACCACTTTAAGCCCATTATTGGGGTAAGTTTGGGGTAGAGTTGAGGTGACCAAAAGCAGTACACATGCATTGATTTTGCGGAGATGCCCATGACTAGCTCCCCTAAGAAACGCAAAGCATCCAAGGGAACCGTTCAGGTCAAGTCGTCAAATAACCGCTTGCAACTGGTTTTCTCCTATGGCGGGCAGCGTCACTACCTAAGTCTTGAGCTGCCTGACACGGTCATTAATCGAAGGATTGCCGAGGCCAAGGCAAAGCTTATAGAAGCTGATATGGCTTTCGATAGGTTGGATCCGTCCTTGGATAAGTACAGGCCTCAATCTCGGAAGGATCAAGCTCCCTTGGCACAGACAGATGCTCCTCTCGCGAACATCTGGGAGCAATTTGTGGAGTACAAGCGGCCCCAATGTTCGCCGAACACCATGCGCTCTACCTATGATGGGCCGTTTTCGAGCTATGTTGATCGATTACCGACCTATGATTTATCTCGTGCCACAGAAATTAGAGATTATGTGCTCGTCAATATTCCGCTAGATGCCGGTAAGCGTTTTATTACCCGTTTGTCTGCCTGCTGCGATTGGGCCATCGAAGCGGATATGATTGATCATAATCCGTTTCTTGGTATGGCTGGCAAGATCAAAAAGCCTAAGTCAGTAGCGACAGATGGACTGAATGACATCAATCCGTTTTCGCTACAGGAGCGAGATGCCATTATTCAAGCTATTGAGACGGATCAGTTTTGCCCAGCTCGTTCAGCCTATAAGCACAGTCGTTATGCACCGCTGGTTAAATTCCTATTCGCGACAGGTTGTCGTCCGTCAGAGGCAGCAGCGCTCTATTGGGAAAACATTTCTCGTGATTACAAGCAGATCGACTTTTCTCAGGCTGTCATCTTGACCGAAACGGGCAGGCGTATCCGTAAAGGCCTTAAGACACAGGAAAAGCGAAACTTTCCATGTAATGAATCATTAAGGGTGTTGCTAAAATCAATTAAACCCAAAGAGGCGGAATCAGCAAAATTAGTTTTCCCCTCTCCTCAAAATAAATTTATAGACCTCAATAACTTTAGGAACCGTACCTGGAGCACTGTCCTCAAAGGACTGGAAATTGAGTATCGTAAGCTTTACCAAACCCGACATACGTTCATTACCCATGCCCTTGAAACGGGCAAGCTGGATGCGAAGGATGTGGCTAGGCTAGTCGGCAATTCTCCTGAAGTCATTTATAAATACTATGCAGGCAAAAAGCACAAACTCGAAGTTCCAGAATTTTGATGCACTACGTGGGGGAATAGTCGCAGGCTAAGGTTCGGGTTAATAACGTTGTTTTCATAGTTTGTGCCCGAACCAAACCACTTTTCCCATCAGACTTAGACCACTGGGTGGCCTAGATATTTGAATTGAGAAGGCTTCATAGGCAGGGTGATCACTGAGCACCCTAAGCGTGTCATCGGCTATATACTGCAAGCGCTTGATGAGCAGCCGATTATCGAGTTTGATCAAGTAGATACCGTGAGTCACGATTTCTAAGTCACGATCATTGGTGTCCACCAGTGCTAAATCCCCCTGCTGAAGGGTCGGTTCCATGCTTTCATCGACCACCTGGGTGAGCAGCAAATTTTCAGAGGCACTGGGGAACTCTGCTCGGAGCCAGCCCGTCTCAAAGGCCAGCGGATCCTTGTAAACATAATCTTCGGCTGACGCTTTGGATGAATCCTTAGCCCCCGTTACAGACTGACCGGTCGCCAGCCACTCGACGCTGATGTTAGCCGTGCGGGCTATAGCGAGCAGTGCTGGTCGGGTGGGTTCGCTTTGGCCATTGAGATATTGGCGGAGCACGGTGTCAGAAAAGCCGCAATCTCTGGCAAAGCCTCGAATGCTCTTGTCGCCAACCGCCTGCTTTAGACGGACTGGAAACTGATCAACTGCCGTGGCATCCGCCTGCGCCTCATCAGGTAATGGATTAGTCATAGAGTTACATCAATCGCAGATGCAAATTATAGCACTTGAAATGCAAGTTATTTATTGCTAACTTCATCGATATATTGATGGAGCTAAGACAATTCTATGCATGTAGAAGACATTAAAGCAGCTCTACGCAAGCAGGGCTGGACGTTAACCAGCATCGCAAAAGAACTGAATATTGGCACCTCGGCAGTCTCCCATGCCTTGACTCGACAGCGATCGCGTCGCATCGAGCAGGTCGTGGCGGGCAAACTTGGCCTGCCTCCCCATGAGATTTGGCCTCAACGGTATAAACGAGGAAGGATGACCCATGGTTCAATTTGTCAGCAAGCAGGAAACCACCCAGGCGCTGAAGCTCAGCGGTACCACCTTGAGACGCTATCGAGTGCAGGGGCTGTTGATCGAGGGCGTTCACTGGGTACGAGTGAATAGCCGCTGCATTCGCTACAACTTGGAACTGATCAAGGACTGGCTCCACAACCGCCATGACCCGGCAGCTCACCAACGGGCCATTGAGATCTATCAGGCCAGTTTGTTAAGCAATCAGCGCAAAATTCCTAAGCGATCTGAGCGTCGATAAAGAGATTGTTGAACCAGCTATAAAGCTTCAGGGTGTAATCAATTCTGTGATTAAGAATCTGGCTTGAAACCTCAGCCTCAAAACCCATGAAAAAACACCCTAACCATTAACTGGCGAGGGTGCTGAATCTTTTCGTTTGTTTTCTAAGCCAGGCCAATCAACATCTTGATGTGGTTTTCGCCGAACCACTCAGGTCATTAATCTGCTGCTAGAAGTGGTGTCTTCAACTATAGCAAAGACATCGGAAATGTCCACTCTGGGCACAGCTAACGGTTAAAAACAGCCGGTTGATTGTGGTGGCCTGGCTCCTTAAATCAGGAGCTAACCATGGCACAGTACGTTTACTCGGGGCGATCGCGCCCCTGTCCGATCTGTGGACGCATCAAAGACCAGGACTGCCGCTGGAATGGGGAGGTGGTGTTCTGCCACACCCACGTAGACCAGGATGGGGCGGTAGACGGCTACGTTTACCGGGGTGCGACAGCCGATGGCATGTGGGGGCAATACTTTGCAGCCACCGCCTCACCCGAGAAGCCAGTTCGGCCCCAGCAACGGCAGGATTATTTCTATCCCAGTCGAGCCGGGCAGCCCCTGGTGAAGGTGACGCGGGTGGATCGGGGCAACGGTGCGAAGTTTTTTGTGCAGTATCACTGGAACGGGCAGCAGTGGGTCAAAGGGTTGACCCCTGGGATTAGATCCCAGGTACCGATCTACCGTTACCGGGATGTCCAGAATGCGATCGCTATCGGTCAACCCATCTGGATGGTGGAGGGGGAAGGCTGCGCTGATGCCCTGTGGGCGATCGGCATTCCCGCGACCACTACCGTGGGGGGTTCGAAGAAGTACCGCAGCTATGGCGATTACCGTCAGGATTTGCAGGATGCGAACTTAGTGCTGTGCCCAGATCGCGACCAGGTCGGCATTGCTCATATGCAGGAAGTCGCTGAGGACTTTCCTTCGGCTCAGTGGTGCTACCCCTACCCTGACAGCCTGCGCTGGCAAAACCTGCCGAAGCATGGCGGGCTGGACGTGGCGGATTGGATTCACGATGGAGCCACAGCGGAGCAGATTCGAGCGGCGGTGCAAGACCGGCGGCAGCTGGAGGTCAGATCTAATCAAAGCGCCGAGCGGCTGTCGGTGCAGGCATTACAAGACCAGATTCGTACCTACCTTGGCACCAGCCCTACCGAACTGGCCCTGGCGGCGCAGGTGGTTCAATGGCACCAGGAAACGGGGCTATCGGCTAGGGATATCGGTAACCTGGTTAACCTGGTGCAGGCGGAGCTGGAGCAAACCGAAGAGCGGGACGATCGCCGAGCCGAGATTCACCAGCTGCTCAAAATTGGCGACTACCAGCTGTGTCTCGGGGAGTATCTCCATGCTGAGCTGGCGGAACCCCTAGAGCAGATTGCTGACTGGATTGGGGCGACGCCAGCGGCGATGCTGGTGACGCTGCTGCCGGTGGCGGCGTCTCTGCTGCCGGTGGGTACGGAGCTAGAAATTGATGCCGGGATGGGGTTCTCGGTACCACCGATTGTGTTCACGGGACTGGTGGCACCGTCGGGCAGCAAGAAGAGCCCGATTCAGCGGCAGATTTTGGGGCCGCTCTCGCTGCTCCAGGCGGAGGCCGATCAGGAGTATGAGTATGCCGCCTCGGAATATGAGGTTGACCTGCGGGATTGGGAGCAGACCCGAGCGGAAGATAGGGGCATTCGCCCGAGGAAGCCGATGCCACGGGAGTATCACACCTCGGATGCGACACGGGAGGCGATCGCCCGCATTCAAGCCCAACAGCCGGAGCGGGGCATTTTGGTGACGCCGGATGAGCTGGCGGGCCTGTTTAAGGGGCAGAACCAGTACCGCAATGGCCGAGGTAACGATAAGGAGTCACTGCTGACGGCCTTTGATGGCTCGGGGTTGAAGGTGGATCGGGCTAGCGGTTTGCGCATCAGCCTGCCGCGCACCAGTCTGAGCCTGACGGGGACAATTCAGCCCGATATTCTGCGGGAGATGATGGGGGATTGCTCAGATGCCAGTGGCCAGTGGGCCAGGTTTTTGTGGTGTCTGCTGCCGCTGAAGCCTGCGCCGTTTCCTCGGCGGACGGTGCGTTATGACGTGTCGGAGCGGCTCTATGGTCTCTACCAGCAGTTGGAGGGGTTGACGGCCCAATGCTACCGGCTGAGCCCTGAGGCCAAAGCTTTATTTGCGGATTGGTATGACCAGTTGGATCAGCTGCGGGTGACGGAGACGCACCCAGGCTTGCAGGCGGTCTATTCCAAGATGCAGGGCTACACGGGGCGGCTGGCGCTGATTCTTCACTGCCTGAATGCGGCGGTGGAAGGGCATTTGCCAACCCATGCGGTGGATGTGGGCCAGATGCAGGCGGCAATTAAGCTGGGACGTTGGTTCATGGGCCAGGTGAAGCTGCTCTATGCGGACGGGAATACGGTGGATGGGGCGCTGGAGCCGGTCTATACGAAGCTGATACAGCTGTCGCGGGTGCGAGGCTGGCTGCGGGCAAAGGATGTGCGGAACTATGAGCGCAGCTTACGGAAGGCGGGGGTGGAGGTGATCCGCGCTCATTTTTTGGAGCTGGAGGCGATGGGGTATGGGGAAACCCAGGGGATGGGGAATCGGCTGCGGTGGCGGGCAACGGTAGACGCGGTAGACAGATTTGAGGGAACGGTAGACACCCCGTCTACCGCTGAAAGTACTGATGAATAAGGGTTGTAGCGAAACGGTAGACAAGTAGACAGGGTTTGCCAATGGGGAATTTATAGGAAAGTGTCTACCGTCTACCGAAATGGCTGAAGGGCTGATGGATAAGGGCTTTCGCCCGGTAGACAGAGTGTCTACCGGCGTCTACCGTGTCTACCGATAGAAGTAGGTGACGCCAGGCTAAAACATCGCAACTGGGAGAAGGATTAGCGAGATCGTAGATTTTCTCGAATTTGGGCCATAGCGGTGGAGCCTTCAACGAGTTCGCCACGCTGGGCTGCCTCCCAGCCGATCTGGGCATCTTGCTGGAGTTCGGGGAGTCGCCCTTGATAGATGTCGTCTTGCTGGTCGAGCAGATGTAGGCCTACTGTGATGACCTCTAGAACGGACTGGTATTTGCCAGCGGCGATCTGCCGTTGGATGAGTTGCTCTAGTTCAGGGGGGAGGACGATTTGCATGGAGAGCTAAGGAACACAACCATTGTTGTCTTTGATTTTAGGGCTTAGGCTTGCTCCCGAAGATCATCGTGAAGTAGCTCCCCCCAATAGGCATCAATGCAGTATTAGCTAAAGGGGTGTGAAGTAGAATGGCAGCATATTGATGCCTCCTTATGCGCCCAGGTGTTCAGGCTGACGCCACCACGGACTGATCAAAAGTGCCATGATAATCCCTACTGTCACACAAGATCTGACGTTTGAAGCGTTTATTGACGTAGAGGATGGCCATGAACTGAATGAATATGAATTGGTCGATGGGAGGCTGTTGCTCATGCCGGAGCCAGATGATTGGCATGAAGAGATTCTAGAGTTCCTCTCGTTTATGTTTGAGCTCCAGTATCGGCGCAGAGCGCTCAGGTACTCGGTGCGTAAGCGGAATGCGTTGATGATTGACTCGGTGAGAGGACGTCGTCCCGATATCGCAGTGATTGATCGCTCTGCAACGCGGCGAGAGGATCGGCAACCGGGTATTCGTACTGTTCCCCGGATGATTGTGGAGATTGCCTCTGGGAACTGGAGTACGGATTTGGTGGAGAAGCAGGAGGAATATGAGGCACTAGAGGTGCCGGAATACTGGATTGTGGACTACCGGGGGCAGATTCCGGCGAAGTATTGCCAGCGAGGGCAGGGGAAGAAGGTGATTGTGCTGACGCTGGAGGATAGGGTTTATCGGAAGGCGGAATACCTGGAGGGGGAAACGGTGCCGTGTCTAACGTTTCCGGAGTTAGGGTTAACGGTGGAGCAGATTTTGGCGGCTGAGGAATAAACACAGCGGAAACTTTGTAAGGTGGAGCAGCGCTATCACAGTAGCAGCTTCGAGAAAACGGATTACAGACGAGTGCTGAATACGCTCCTCACCATACCCAGCTACGGTTTGATAGAGTGCTCGCACCCGTAGGAGTTTTCGGTGGTTTGTGGCGGACGGGTTTTATAGCAAGAATTGGAGATGCTGGTTTGTCGTGAGTGGTGTCGAACGGTGTGGAGGCAAGCGGATAGGAGGATTTGAGGGGAAGGGGTGGGGGGGCAGGTTAAATAAAATGGAATGGTGGGTGGTGCCCTGGTTTACGTTATGCCCGTGAAAACGGGCATCCAAAGGGGAATGTTTTGACTATGAACAAGCAACCTGCGGTCTACATCCTGGCGAGTAAGAAAAATGGCACCTTGTACACAGGGGGTACCAGTGACTTAACCCGGCGTATCTGGGAACACCGCAATAATTTGGTTGAAGGCTTCACCACACGACTTGGAAGGTTAGCCTACAGATCTACTTTGGAGCAGCGCTATCGAGTCTAAGCGGGCATCAGCACCTCCAAGACCTCAGCCACAGATTGTCCCTGGTCGAAGCAGGTTTTAGCCAACTGCAACAGCGGTTCTAGGGCTTCGCGGGCGAGAC
>JAAUUR010000066.1 GCA_012031045.1 Leptolyngbyaceae cyanobacterium SM2_5_2 | reverse complement strand
CCAGCATCAGGATATCCAACTCCCCGATAATATTCCTGAACTCATGCTGGAGTACCTTTGCCGCCTCAACCGAGAAGAGTCGATTGATCGCTCGATGCGACGAGACAATGATGACCTTAAGCAAGCGGCCAAACGAGTAGCCTGGGAATGCCTGAAAGACAACTACCGCCCCACCGACGCCCGTTATTCAGACGTACTAAAGGCTTTGGCCGAAGGCACAGACACCACCGATGAAGCCAAGGCCCGTTTGAATTACCTGAAAAAGCCCCTGGGGTTGATCCAAATCTCAAAAGCGGAAACCACAGTAAAAATCATTTTAGACCCCGTTGCTGAATATCTGGCGGCCTTGTATTTAACTGAGTACTGCCAGCAAGAGGAACCCGAAGACCGCTGGCAGCAGTTCTTTAAGGACCTTGATGCTAACCCTGACGACTTGCCCGCCATACGCGGCTTTTTGCTGGCCGTGCGCAACTGCTGCGAACAAGAGCGCAAGAAGCTACCAGCCGGAGTCTTGGCGGGGCTAAATGAGCGGGCTGAGTTTGACCCCGAAGCCCAAAAAGCGGCCCAACGCCGCCAGCGCATTAACCGCTACATCGACATGCTGGAGGATGACGAAGCCTCGATTCTCATCCAAACGATTCAGAACCTGCATAAGGAAAGCCACTATGCCCAAAAAGCCGTTCCCGATTTGCTCAAGCTACTTCGATCCTCAGAGCTATCGGTGGAGGTGCGCATCGAAGCTCTGAATGCGCTAATTGCCATTCAGCCTGACAAAGCGGTGACGCAGCAAATTCTCAAGGATGTGTTGGCCAACCGCAGCGAGACCGATGCCTCAGAGGTCAGAGCCGCTGCCATCAAAGGCTTGCTGCACATCAAAGACTATGCCGACAACCTGGTACCCCTGCTAGAAACCTACTTCAACGACGAAAGCGAGGTTGGCCTGGTGCGCGTACAGGCTGGCGAAGGGCTGCGGCAACTGGGTGTGTTGCAAAAGCTGTTGGTGGTGGAGGTGTTGGATAAGGTCAATCAAAACATTCGGCTTGTCAACCCACCCAAAACCCACACGGTGCCCCTCGGTGAGAACGTAGCCCTCACCCTGGTTTATATGCCTGGAGGTACGTTTTTAATGGGCTCCCCAGAGGGCGAAGGATATAGTGTTGAGAAACCCCAGCATGAAGTGAGCATCGAAGCATTCTGGCTAGGGCAGTTCCCTGTTACCCAGGCCCAGTACGAGGCGGTGATTGGGCGCAATCCAGCCACCTTTCGGCTAGGCGATAACCATCCGGTAGAAACGGTGTCTTGGCGGGATGCGGTGGCCTTTTGCGAACGCCTGACGGAACTGACGAAGCTAGAGTCTCGCCTGCCCAGCGAAGCCGAGTGGGAGTATGCTTGCAGGGCCGGCACCCCTACCCCTACCCCCTTCCACACCGGGCCAACCATTACCACCGATCTGGCCAACTACCGAGGCACCGATTGGGACTATGGCGGGCAAATCTACAGTGGGGCCTATGGCCCTGGCCCACATGGCATATTTCGACAGCAAACCACACCCGTGGGGCAGTTTCTGCCCAATGCCTTTGGCCTGTACGACATGCACGGCAACGTGTGGGAATGGTGCGCCGACCATTATCACGAGAGCTATGAAGGCGCACCAACAACCAGCACTCCATGGCTATCTAGCGATGAAAACAGTTTCCGGCTGCTGCGCGGTGGCTCGTGGTTCGACCCTCCTGACTTCTGCCGCTCGGCGTATCGTTACCGTATCTCCCCGGACTACCGCGCCTACCATTTCGGATTCCGTGTTGTTTGTTCGGTCGCGAGGACTCTGATCTAGCCCTTTTTCCTATAGTACTTTTACACTATGTACTATCTTCTTTTCTCTCTCTTTGGCGCGTAGCGCCTAAAATTTTTTTTGCGATTTTTAGACCTCCCAAAGTGGCTGACCTGACGTTAGGAAGCTTTTTTAAGAAAAGCTTCCTAACCTCTCGGTACACGTGGAACCTAAGATCCCTGGGTTTTTGAAAACCCAGGGATCTATCCATAGGAACGCTGCCTGTAGTATGTAGCTTTGACAGAAAACGCTAAATGTGGAGTTTTGTGAACTTCTGAGACATCTATAAAAATTGCCGCCATACTCAAAGCCATGTTTTCCAGGGTTCGTCATGAGTGACTTGCCGATCATTCAAAAAACCTATGACTTGGTCAAGTGGTACGTGCCTATTCTCAACCGCCTGCCCCGCGACCACAAGTTTTTGCTGGGCGACCGCATGGTTGCGGGCCTTTACAACCTGCTTGAAAACCTGCTCAAAGCCCGCTATGAGGGTCATAAGCTGCCTCGGCTAGAGGCGCTCAACAGCCAGCTTGATGTATTGCGCTATCAGAGCCGTAGGAGAACAGGAGTTAGGAGAACAGGAGCTAGAAGGTATACCTTAATTCCTACTCCTAGCTCCTAACTCATATCTTCTAACTCCTAGCTTGGGAATCCTGAGACGAACCCAATACCTCTTCGATTGCCATGTCTCGCCCTGCCGCTAAATGTTTTCAAGACCTAGTTGTGTGGCAAAAAGCGCACCAGTTTGTCTTAAGCACCTATAACTACAGTGAGGGCTTTCCGACTAATGAGAGATATGGTCTGACCTCCCAACTCCGACGCGCAGCGGTTTCCATTCCCGCCAATATCGCAGAAGGCTTTAAGCGCAAAACCAAACCTGACAAAGCGCGGATGCTAAACATTGCCCAAGGCTCCCTAGAGGAATGCCAGTATTATTTAATACTCGCTCAAGACCTCGGCTATGGCGAAACGCTTACCCTAAAGTGCCAGCTTGATCAAGTCAGCAAACTCCTAGATGCCTATATCCGCCCCCTCCTAGCTCCTAACTCCTAGCTCCTAAATTCCCCATAAAACGCCACAGCAACCTTTAGCCTAAACGTCACCATACCCTAGTGCAGCAGATTAAGGCAGCCAAAGACAACCAGGATCACTACGGCTCCGGTCAACCAGCTTACCCGGCTCCGAAGGGCGTTAATTTCCTGGGATTGCCGCTCTAGCAGAGGGTTCACAGGCGGCAACGCTGGTAGAGGCTCTTGCACCAGGGCCACATCAATGGCGGGGCTGGAGTCCGCCTCAAAGGGCAGGGGCTCACCCTCAAATTTAACCTGCTCAAACAGCCAGCACGTAATCATCCAGGGTGCGTTTCGCTTCACCCACCTT
Source organism: Leptolyngbyaceae cyanobacterium SM2_5_2 (assembly GCA_012031045.1). Lineage (GTDB taxonomy): Bacteria > Cyanobacteriota > Cyanobacteriia > Phormidesmidales > Phormidesmidaceae > Nodosilinea. The sequence goes on along the minus strand of JAAUUR010000066.1, from coordinate 12,130 downwards.
ACCGCAAAGCGCCGAAACAGGGGCTTGCTGTAGTAAGCAAATCCCTTTAGGGGCCACTGCAAGATTTTGAGCGGCACCCGTTGATCAATGAGCCGTACTGCCCCCACCTCGTACAGGCAATCGATCACTGATTTAGCCACAGCGTCCTCACGCTGAAAGAGATTTTCCAGCAGCAGTAGTACCTCTTCAATCCGCTCTTGCTCGGCTCGGCTGGCCTTAGTCAGAGACTTGGGTAAAGAGGTCTGAACTGGCTCCATCTGGGAGCTAACCAGCGAGTTAGCCAACTTAATGAGGGAAAAAAGCCGCATTTGCGCTACTGGACGACCCGAATACGCCAAGTCTAAGGTCAGGCGTTAACAATTCACCACTAACTATTGTTAGAAGTGTCCCAAGTCTACCGGTTGATATCTGCTTGTGCACCTACTTGTGCATCTAGCTTTCTAGAAATCAAAAGATCTTAACTGTAACTGAGGATAGGGCAGGGTAGCGGCTTAGGAGGCTGGCAGGAGCTAGGAACTAGGAGTTAGAAGGCTGTAATCCTCTAACTCCTATATTCTTCAACAAAACCATATTCCGCCCTAGGTCGCTTCCCCACGGGCCTAAGCAGTCTGAGTCAAATCTGGAAAGTGGGTCAATTGGTTGGCTCAATAGCGGCTGATCAGCAGCCGTACCAACAATCAGCGTGACCACAATGTAGGCGGCGGGGTCGGCATCGGTTTCTACCATCGCCCTTGGGAGGCCAAGGTTAAGCGGCAACCCAGGGCTGTGGATAGGTGATCAGCATCGAGTTGGATAGCCTGGTGTATAGTTTTGATGAATCTGGTTCAGGGCCTATTCCTACCATGACCATTCCCACTCCCGTTAATTCGTTCAGTGAGCCTCAGGCTCTCAGCGTAAGCGCCCTCCTGCGCCCGATTAGTTGGCAAGATGAGGCGGTCGATTTTAGTGAATTAATTGCCCCATCCCTGGGGCAAGCCAATCTGCTCGGCGGGTCATCCTCCTCCATGGTGCTGGCGCAGCAGTTTGATCAGGACATTTTGGGCGATATCGTTGCCGCCTGGAATGTTTTCTTAGAATCTGGTCAGATCTGGGCGTTACTGATTGGCATTGTGATTGGCTACATGATTCGCAACCTGACGGCCTACTGAATCGGTTGAGCCCGACCTGGCCCCGCCCCAGGCCAAACCATGGTTGCCCCTGTTCCCAGGGCTGAATGATGTTTTTCATGATAGGAAACGCCGTTGGAAACCTCTTCTCCCCAAACCTGGAGCCAGCGCTTTGAAACCGCCCTGCATCCGGCGATCGCCCACTTCAACGCCAGCATCAGCTTTGATATTCAGTTGATTGAATACGATCTCACCGGCTCGGTAGCCCATGCCAAAATGCTGGTCAAAACGGGCATCCTCACCGCCGAAGAAGGAGAGCAGATCGTCACTGGCTTAGAAACTATCCGCCAGGCGTATCGCCAGGGAGAATTTCGGCCTGGGGTAGATGCGGAGGATGTACATTTTGCTGTGGAGCGGCGGCTGACCGAGCTGATTGGCGATGTTGGCAAAAAGCTGCACACAGCTCGCTCTCGCAATGACCAGGTTGGCACCGATGTCAGACTCTATTTACGGGCTGAGATTGAGGCCATCCAGGCTCAACTGCGGCAGTATCAGCAAACCCTGCTGAGCCTGGCCGAAAGCCACGGGAAAACCCTGATTCCGGGCTATACCCACTTGCAGCGGGCACAACCGCTGAGCCTGGCCCACCATTGCTAGCCTACTTCGACATGGCCCAGCGCGACTTGGAACGGCTGCAAGATATCCAAAAGCGGGTGAATATTTCCCCCCTGGGCTGTGGGGCACTGGCCGGGACAACGTTCCCCATCGATCGCCACTACACGGCTGAGCTACTCGGGTTTGAGCAGGTTTACGGCAATAGTTTGGATGGAGTTAGCGATCGCGACTTTGCCATCGAATTTGCCTGCGCCGCCAGTTTAATCATGGTGCACCTGTCGCGGTTGTCTGAGGAAATGATTCTCTGGGCCTCGGAAGAATTTAGCTTTGTAACCCTCAACGATAGCTGCTCCACCGGCTCTAGCATCATGCCGCAGAAAAGAACCCCGATGTGCCAGAGCTGGTGCGCGGCAAAACTGGCCGTGTGTTTGGCCATCTGCAAGGGCTGCTGGTGATGATGAAGGGGCTGCCCCTGGCCTACAACAAAGACCTGCAAGAGGACAAAGAAGCCCTGTTTGACACGGTGCAAACCGTGCGCGGTTGCCTGGAGGCCATGACCATTCTACTGGCGGAGGGGGTGACGTTCCGGGTGGCTCGTTTGCAGCAGGCGGTTAACGACGATTACTCCAATGCCACTGACGTGGCGGATTATCTGGCCGCCAGGGGGGTGCCCTTCCGGGAAGCCTACAACTTGGTCGGCCAAGTGGTAAAAACCTCGTTGCAAGCGGGCAAGCTGCTGCGGGAGCTAACCCTGGCAGAGTGGCAGGCCATTCACCCGGCGTTTGAGGCCGATATTTACGAGGCCATTGCCCCCAGACAGGTCGTGTCGGCTCGCAACAGCTACGGCGGCACCGGCTTTGACCAGGTGCAGCAGGCCATTCAGCGGGCGCGGCAGACCCTGGGAGAGGCACCATGACCATTAGCCTTTGCATGATTGTTAAGGACGAGGCTCTCACCCTGGGCCGCGCCCTGGAGAGTGTTAAGGGCTGGGTAGATGACATCGTGGTGGTGGACACTGGCTCAACGGATGGCACCCAGGAGATTGCCGCCTCCTACGGGGCCAGGGTCTACCCCTTGGCCTGGGTGAATGACTTTGCAGCGGCCCGCAACGCTTCCCTTAGCTATGCCACGGGAGATTGGGTGCTGGTGCTGGATGCCGATGAAGTGTTGCAGCCTGAGACAGCCCAGACCCTGCGCCAGCTCGACCAGGGGCAGTCCCTGGGTGACATTGCTGCCCCATCTATCCTGGCCGTCAACCTGCTGCGGCTGGAACTGGGCGCTCCCCAGGCTCCTTATACCTTAATTACCCGGTTCTTCCGGCGCCTGCCGGAGGTTCATTTCCACCGCCCCTACCACGAGACTGTGGATGACAGCCTGGCAGCCCTCCAGGCCCAGCATCGCCCCTGGCAGGTGGTAACCCTGACGTCTATTGCTCTCCACCACACGGGCTACGACCCTGCTGTGGTAGTAGAACGCGGTAAGTTTGAACGGGCTCGCACTACCATGGCCGCCTATCTGGCTGAGCACCCCAACGATGCCTACCTGCTGAATAAACTGGCGGCTCTCTACATCGAGTCTGACCAGGCTGAAGCGGCCCTACCGTTGCTAGACCGCGCGCTTAGCCAGGGAGACAGTGTTGACCCCATCACTCGCTACGAGCTGTACTATCATCGCGCCCTAGCTCAGGGTATGGAGCAGCCTGACCAGGCCGCAAACGATTACCAAACCGCCCTCAATCAGCCTATACCCCCCATTCTTAAGTTGGGCGCGTGGATTAATTACGGTAGTCTGAAAAAGCAGCAAGGGCAACTCTCTGAGGCGGTGGCGCTATTTGAGCAGGCGGTTAAGGCCGATCCCACCCTGGCGATCGCGCACTACAACCTGGGTACGGCCCACCGGGCTAGGGGCTACCTAGATGAGGCGATCGCCGCCTACTGGCAGGCCATTGCCCTGCAACCCAACTACGCTGAAGCCCATCAAAACCTGGGGGTGGCCCTCGTTAAGCTAGGACAAATACCAGAAGCCCTCCAGGCGTTTAGTCGAGCTATCCAGCTCTATCAAACTTACGACCCGGCTAGAGCGCTTAATCTCAAGCAGGGTATCCAAAATCTGGGTATCCCCAGCGCCCTGCTCAAGGCTTACTTGCTATAGCGAGGGTCGCTCCAGTCAAACTCGGAGGAGCGGGGGGTTTGGTTGTGGCTCTTCTGCCAAGACACCTCGGAACCGTAGGTGCCCGGTCGCCAGTAGTGGCCACGACTATCCAGTGTGGCGTCGGCGGTAGAATTGCCAGAGTTACTCACTCGGCTGTGGTCAACGGGGGGTTGCCGATAGCGGGTTCGGTGAGAGGTGTCGGAACTAGCTAATCTGGGATCTTGCCCCTGGTTACCGCGATGGGTCAGCACCACTCGAAGACGGTTAATGGCCCCGTCCCAGCTCAGATCGGGCTGTTTAAGTATTTCTCGGAGAGACTCTAACGCCTTACTGGCAGCATCATCAGCCCCCAAGTTTAACGGCTCAGAGGAACGGATCGGATCGACCTGAACGGCGGCTAAAGCCTGGCGTACAGCGCTTTTAATTTGATTGCGGAGTTCTCGCTTGGCCTTTTCATACTGGTGTTGCCAGCCCTTTTCACTAGAGGCATACAGTGCCGGAAGCCGGTTCAGGGCATAGGTTTCTACCTCAATGCCTTTAAGGTACTTCAAAACGCGAGGGGGCAAACCGGCAATCTGCTTCTCTACCTCTTCGGCCACCAGCAGCTCCATAACGTTGATGTAAGCTCGCTTGGAAACATCGTGAACGATTTTCATAACTCACCCAGTCCTATCTGAAGATTGAGGGTTTAACGCGACATAGACACCCTGACACCCAAGACCTGACGTTAATGTTTTAGCTCAACCCTGGTGCCATCCTCCACACGTTTAGAACCATAACGCTAGAACCGTAACGCGCTTTGACTGAACCGAGTAATACCCTGGTGGGTTAACTCGGGTAATTTCGCTAAAATTCCTAAGTCATCGGCTGAGATTACTCAGGCTGGCTACTTCTGGTGCTGGCAGTCAACTTTCAGGAATTTAGAAACCATTCAAACAATGATGACAGATCTAAAGAGCTTCATGCAACCTCTATGACGATAGCAGCAACCAGATGTTTCAAAGGTTTACAGCCACTTAGTCCAAGACTTGAACCGATAAAACACGGCCATGGCTGCAGCCATACTAGTGTGCTTTGGTCAGGAACGTCCTACCCCTACGGTGGGTTTTTGAGAATGAATTGGGCCATAGAACCATCAAGTTAGCGAACTACTGGGCTGAAACCTGCAATTTTTTCCTGGGAAACCCTAGCTTGCGAAGGGGATAAAGGTTAATTCACGCTGGCGGTATTCAATTACGCAATAATTGCCCAGAAGCTTGATTAAATTTTAACAATGGTTTGGATTAATTGAAATCATGCGCCGTTTGTTGAGTTCTCTATGCTGGGTCTAGGATGGCTACAAACCGCTAAGTCGGCTGTTAAACCGGCGGCAATTCTGAGCCTGCTGGTAGCAAGTGTAGTGGGCTCTCAAGGGCCAGTACTGGCTCCTGGGCTGGAGGTACAACCCTCCGGCATTACACCCAGTGCCGAGCCCAAGTCTTTGAGTGATCTCTACCGCATCCGTGACCATCTTCAGACCCGGCTGAGCGAGCCGCCGCCAATGCCCTGGATGGTACCTGGAGCGCAAAACGAACTATCTGCACCTGCGACTCTGGCCCACCTGTGGCCCCTGACCTACCGCATTACACAGGAGGAAATAGCCCAGCGACGCTGGGCCTGGGCCACTCAATCGGCGGCCTCGGCCAGTGCCCTGGGTAATCCGGCCACCCTTTCTGACGCATCGGTTGAGGCGGCTTATGGCTTCTGGTATGAAGCAGTCGATACGCTTTCTCAAGTACCGCCTGACTCCTTCGTGGCCGCCCAGGCCATGGCCCAGCAATCGATCTATCGCCACAACCTGGCGATTGCGGCCTACCGCTACGACACCACCCGCTCAGATTTCCTGGCCAGCCTAGCGGCCCAGACTGGCCTGGCTGAGCGGCTGCGAGTTACCGTGTGCAACCTGGATCGCGAGTGCCGCCGCTGGCAGGGCGATCGCCCACCCGCTAACCCAGCCAGCCTGATCAAGGTGCCCGTGGCGGTGGCGCTGACGGCCCATATCTACCAGCAGGGTATCTCTCCCAAGGCCACCCTTTGGGTTAACCCCGGCAACTGGACGGAGGATGCCGGCACTACCCAGGTGGGCCGAGAATACACCCTAGAGCAAATCATGACCGATATGATCAGCGCCAGCGGCAATGTTGCCACCAATCAGCTGATCGACTACCTGGGCTGGGCTGGAGTCAACCAGCGATTGCGCGATCTCGGCTACACCGCCACTCGCGTCAGCACTAAGCTGGTGGGCGAGTCTACCTACCCGGTTAACCCTGGTCTGGTGGCTAACCTGACCACCACCGACGAACTCACAGACATGATGGTGGGCATTTACAACCAGGAGCACCCTGGTGACGCGCTGATTCAGCTGGCCCTCAAACAGCAGGTTGACCGTGCCCTGGGCCACGCCGCCGTGAAGCCGCCTATCCTCTGGCTAGGGGAAAAAACGGGCAGAAACTCCAAAGTACTAGGCAGCACCACCGCCGTCAACGTCAGCGGTAACACTTACATCATCACCGCCACGCTAGATTACAGCGCTAATGAAGCTGTCCTGCGAACCCTAATCGATGGCGTTATCCGGCACCTGCTCACCCACCAAGGCTTTGAAGACGACCTGGATGGCGATGATTTACTCGCCACTCGGCCCAGAAGTTTTTTGCCGTAATGGGGAATCTTAACAGCATATTTTTACCCCACGTATGTATGTCCCTGCTACCTGCTAGACAACAAGCCATCCTCAATTTCATGACCCACCCCTTCTGGGCTATCCATACCATCAGCAATGAACTCTTAGCACTTCTCAACCAAGCCCTGACCCACGATTCCTTCACGAAGGAAAAACAGGATAGAGGTATTGTCCAAAACTCCTACGAAAGGTTGGAGTTTTGGCTCTTCCGGGTTTGAGGTGTAAACCGTATAGTAGAATACTTTTAGTGAGGCATTGAGTCCATGGACATTCATCTTGACATATTGCTTAACTTGCCAAACGCAACCGTTGAAAGTTGCACTCGACAAGACAATGACGTGTCCTTAAAAGTGCGTTTACTCAATGAGGAGGCTAGCTGTCCACGGTGTAATAAATTAAGTTCAGAGCTGCATCAGAACCGTCCTATCTTGATTCGGGATTTATCGATTTTCGGTCAAGCGACCTATTTGAAGATTCCTCGTCGGCAGTTTTATTGTTGTGATTGTCAGCGCTACTTTACAGAATCTTTGACCTTTCTAGATGAAGGTCGGCAGTATACTCGACGATATGAGGAGTATGTTTACCAGCAAGTCAAATTATCCAGTATTGAACAAGTTAGTCGCATCGAAGAATTAAGCTTTGACCGCATTGAAGGAATTTTTAAGCATCAGTATGCGCAGAAAAAAACACAGGATGGTCAAGGGTCAAACGGATTGGGATTGATGAAATCAGCAAGCGTAAAGGGCACCAAAACTTTGTCACCGTTATCGGAGACATTGAGGCTGGGAAGCTCATTGAAGTAATTGACAGTCATCACCAGGAAGACATCATTGAAACGCTTAAGCAGCAGCCATTAGAGGTGAGGTGAGAGCCAACATAGAGGAAGTGAGTGTTGATATGTGGGGAGGATTTCCCAAGGTGGTTGATCAAGTGTTTCCAAATGCGGTGATTGTAATCGACCGTTTCCATGTGATGAAAGCAGTGAATGAAGAGTTAAACAAGATCCGTAAACAAGTGCAGATATTGGACGAGGTAGCAAGTTTATCTGATTGAAAAATGGACAGGATTTAACGCCAGAGCAAACGGAGAAATTGGAGCTGCTTTTATAACGGTCAAAGCGATTAGAAAAAGCCTATCGATGGAAAGAAGAGTTTCGCGCTATTTACGAGCAGCCATTAACCGTGGAGGAAGGAAAGTGTCAAATCAAAGAGTGGCTGAGTAAAGCGCAAGCCATCTGTAGTGAAGCCATTACAACAATTCGCAACCATTTAGATGGGATTTGCAACTACTTTCGGAATCGGACAACGAGTGGCGCAATAGAAGGAATCAACAATCGTATTAAGTTGATTAAACGGCAAACTTATGGCTTTGTAAATTTCAACAACTTTCGGGAAAGGCTATTAGCTTGCTTTTCTGATTAGAAGAAGTTATCACCATACTAACGAGAGAGCCGGGGTCTTGTGGATTACCAAGGTTATCTGTCGCTGCTACATTTTACTTTTGGATAACTATCGATTCCAGCGGATCAGCCGCACGTAGAGATAGGCAATCCCCTCGCCTACGACGGTTCTGACGCCGCTGCTGGTTTGCCACCAGGTAGCTAGCTCAAAGCCTGGATCGGCGGCAATGACGCCCACTGCAATGCCCTCTGCCTGCAACAAGCGGCGATAGATATACCAACTGCGGCGAGCGTGGCAGCCCACGGTGAAAAGGTTCACGGCATTTAGGTCGGGCCATTGGGTGCTGAGGGTTTGTTGGACGGCTAGGGCGGCGGAGTAGGTGCGGTAGTTTTCAATGGCCGGGCAGGGCATGGGGATGATCAGGTCGGCTTGAATGCCTAGGGCCACCAGAGTCGCGGCGGCCAGTTGGGCATGGGTTTTGTAGTGGGATAAAAACGTGCCCCGTAACAGCGGTGGGCCGGTGGTGATGATGGCCCGATAGCCCTCCTGCCAGAAGAGTTTGCTGGCCTGGGTTAGGGCATCGTCGCCAACCCAGCCCTCGACGATTAAAACTTGGGCCTCCACAGGGCGAGAAACGCTGAGAAACCGAGCCAGATTCAGAAAGCCCAGGTAAATCCCCAGACCGAGGAGGAGAAGGGCGATCGCACCACCCAGGACAACACTTCCCAAAGCTCTAACCCCTCACTACAGCGCTGCTCCTGTTCTAACCGCTGATTACGAGGCCGAGGCTGAGGTGGCTGTATTTTTTTGGTGTTTAAGGTAGTCAAATACTGACTTGTCACCAATATCGGGCACTAGAGGCTGCCTTAGTTTACGCAGGGCAAACACCAGAAATAAGACCGCCCAAAGCCCCAGGAGAATCTGCTTTGCCAGCAGCGGCAGGAACCCAAACAGGTGACCCAGCAACAAAAAGGGTACCAGCGGTGTCAGCAGCTTGGTTTCTAGTCGGTCAAAGCAAAAGGCTTCTTTAAAGTAAACCCCGGTCAACGCCGCAAAGATAAAGCCTACACCCCAGAGGGTTTGGGGATACTCCACCACCGTTTGAGCCAGGGGGCCTTCAATCCCGTGGGCAATTCCCAGGGAGGCTAACCCGCCTACTAACCAAAAGCCTTGCAGCAGCCGATGGAGGGGAACCAGATAAATATGGATAGTGGCCAAACTTAAACCCAGACCCAGCCACAGCAGAGTATAGCAACCACTAATGGCCTGCACCAGCGGGGGCTGATCGGCAAAACCCAGGCCCAGTATGGTTCCCAGGCTAAAGGTCAGGGCAGCCACGGTTAGCCCGGCCCGGTAAAGCCGCACGCCTTGCAAATCTTGCTCGGTAATGGTGTATTCCCCAAACTGCCCCTGGTAGACCTCTGGTTGGGACTGCGCGACGCTGTTCATAGCGTTTTTCCTTCACAACGTATGGTTTGCTTGGGTATAACTTCTATTCTGGTTCTATCCTAACGGTTGAGGGCAGGCTGTACGGGCAAGATCACTTCAAAACACGTCAGGTCGGCATCGCTGACCACTTCGACATCGCCACCCAAATGCCGCACCAGCTTACGCACCAGGGCCAATCCCAGCCCTGTGCCCCCCTGTCGCCAAGGGTCGGCGCTGGGGACTCGATAAAACTTGTCAAAAATACGACTTAGCTCGTCCGGTGGGATGGTGACGCCCGTGTTGGTCAATCGGAAATGCACCTGGTTGGCTGTGGCCTGGGACAAGGGGGTGACTTCCAGCGTAATTTGTTGACCAGGGGGTGTATATTTGCAGGCATTGTTGAGTAGTTCGGCCAGCACCCGCTCTAGACTGGCCAGATCAGTATAAATAACGGGCAAGGATGGGGCTGTGAGCAGTTCCAGAGTTTGATCGCGGCTCCTAGCGCGGGTCACAAAGCTATCGAGCCAGCCCGGTAGCCAGGTTTTGAGCAAAATGGGTTCTATTTGCAGAGGATGGTTACCCACATCCAGCCGCTGTAGGTCGAGCAGGTCATTAATCAGGCTGATTTCGCGCTCGCATTCTTCTTGCAAAATTTGAAAATAGCGGGCAATGCGGCTCTGCTCGGTTTTGGGTTTGTGGAGATCGGCGCTCAGGTCAAACTCCTGGTTGAGGGTGACCCCCAGCAGTTGCAAGGCCACGCGCATACTGGTAACTGGAGTGCGCAACTCGTGGGAGACCGTGCTGAGGAAGTCATCTTTGAGGGTATTTAGCCGCTCTAGTTCTTCCACCTGGGATTGGGCGGCCTGGTACAGGCGGGCCTGGCGAATGGCGATCGCGCACTGGTTAGCCACCTGCCGCACCAAACGAATTTCAATATCCGTAAAGCCATATTCGCGGCTATTGATCAGCCAGAGATCCCCTAGCACCCCCCCGATCGTCCACAATGGGGCAGGCCAGCATGGCCACATAGCCCCGCACTGGGTTAGGCTCCATGGAGCAAAATTGAAAATATTGCCCATCTAAGAGCTGGTGGTAGACCTCTGGGAACGCCTCCATTTGGGCCACCCGGCCCTGGTACGAAGGAATCGAGCTGTTGTACTCGTAGTAGATAGTAGACGTACCCTGCTCTAGATCGTAGAGCGATGTATTGGAACCCTTGACATCTAGGGCTTCGGTCAGTTCTTTTAACCGCCGTTAGCATGATCTGGTTGACGTCCAGACTGTCCCGCACCCGGTCGGTGATACGCTTCAGGGTAGCTTCAAATTCGAGGGCCGTTTGGAGCTGCTCGGTGCGCTGGGTCACCTGCTGCTCTAGATCGCTGTTGAGCTGTCGCACTTGACTATACAGGCGGGCCTGCTTGATGGCACTCCCCACCTGGGTAGCCACCTCCCGCAGGGTCTCGATTTCCCACTCGGCCCAGCGCCGTGGACGACTGCGGTTGAGGGCACACACCAGCCCGTACAGTGCCTCCCCCTGAACGATGGGCATAATCAGGCAGGCTTTAACCTGGGCCTGGTTCAATCGCTCCAGGTAGGCGGTGGGTAAGGTCGCGGTGGAGGTGTCAGCAATCACCTGCATCTCGCCCCGGCGATAGCGATCGAGATCTTCTGGAATAAAGCTCAGGATTTCCTGGAAGTTGCCCCGCACCGGGGCCAGGTGAGCTCGGGCCGACTCGGCTACCACGCCGTTATAATCTGGGTCAAAGCTGTAAAAGAGCACCCAGTCCACCTTAAGAAACCGCCGCACCTCGTTTACCGTAGTTTGCAACAGCTCCTCCGGGTTCATCGACTGGAGCAGGTGCTGGGCAATGGCCCCCAGTAATCGCTCTCGCTCGGACTGGCGTTTCAGGATTCGATCCATCTGCCGATAGTGGCTGATGTCTTGCAAGGTCACCATCAGCAGCGCCTCGCCACTGGGGGAGATCCAGGGGGGAGGTGTGACTCAGAACCCCATGGGGCTGACCCGAGGCATCGGTGATAGTAGTCTGGTGCTCCTGCACCTGGCCGGTGGCCAGAACCCGCTGTCCGGCCTCCAAAAACGTTCGGGCCACGGGGGCCGAAAACAGATCTACCTCAGATTTACCCAGCAGTTCACCGGGGTTATATCCCAGCAGTTGACCAAAGGCGACGTTGAGGAACAGCCAGCGGTGTTGCTGATCTTTGATACAGATGGGAGTCGAGATCGCGTTCAACATCTGCTTTAACCCGCCCTGCAAACCGTCGCTACCCACTAATAAGCTGCTCCGGTGAAGGATTTCGTGATGGGCCATGGCCGGTGAGCCAGCGGGGGGCGCAGGGGAATTAGGCGTCATAGCAAGTTATATCCAGGGGGCTGATCCAAAGTCAACGGCTATTAGGGCTCTGGCTGCTGGAGCTTAATGGAATTACCGGGTTGTTGACATCCACCGAACCACAAAACAAATTAGCCATGATGCAGCTTAATCAAGCTAATCGAGTAGTCTTACGGAGGCGCAGGCCCAGGCTATAAGTTTAACTATTCCCCAAAAACCCTGAACTCTATCTAGGAGGATGCTTGAAAAGCCAAAGAGCGTCTCCCATGACACCTGGAAGTAGCCAAATTCCACTCAAAGTTCAGCAATCTGGGAGTCCTTTGGCGGCAAATTATACCTGGGATAGCCCTTTTCAAACAC
>JAAUUR010000065.1 GCA_012031045.1 Leptolyngbyaceae cyanobacterium SM2_5_2 | reverse complement strand
ATCAGCTCTACACCACTGTTCTGGGCGAAAATTTCTCAGACTATTCCAATTTTCGCTCTCGCTTACTAAAGCTAGGATTTCTGCATGATACGGGCGTTAAAGTCTCGCGTGGAGCCGGACGACCTGCCAGCCTCTACCGCTTTGATGCAGCGGCCTTTGAGCCCTGCAAAGACAAGCCAATGGTATTTATCTGATCTTTTCTCAGCCGCTCAACTAACCCAATGATGAAACCTAGAGCCCCTAAAAATCGAACTCTTGATATCAGCCATGCGGAACAGGATTTGTTTGCAAAGCGGTTAATTAATCTGCATCATCCAGCCTCAGCAGAAGCTATTCTAGGCAAAACCATTTGCCAGGATTTATTACATGCTCTGGCCTATTTACCTAACCATTTTATTGACCTATTAATTGTCGATCCCCCCTACAATCTTAATAAGGACTTCAACGGAAAAAAATTCAGGCGGCGCTCCGAAGTAGATTACGAAAACTGGTTAAACTCCTGGATTCCAAATCTTAAAAAGCTGCTTAAACCAACGGCATCTGCTTATTTCTGTGCCGATTGGAGAACGTCTATTCCCTTACATGCTGTATTGAAAAAGCATTTTTCAATTAGAAGTAGAATTACCTGGGAGCGGGAAAAAGGCAGGGGTGCAAGCACCAACTGGAAGAATACCTGTGAGGACATTTGGTTTTGCACCGTGTCTGAAAACTACTATTTTGATGTAGAAGCCGTTAAGCTTAAACGACAGGTGATTGCGCCCTATCGAACCTCAACGGGTAAGCCTAAGGATTGGGACGAAACTGGGCAAGACCGCTATCGCCTCACTCATCCCTCTAACCTGTGGACGGATATTACCGTGCCATTCTGGTCGATGTCAGAAAACACCGATCACCCCACCCAAAAGCCAGAAAAGTTAATCGCCAAACTAATTTTGGCAAGTTCTAACGTTAATGATGTTGTCTTCGACCCATTCTTGGGTAGTGGCACCACGTCCGTAGTGGCCAAAAAGCTGGGTCGCCAGTTCGTAGGGGTTGAAATTGAGCCGGACTACTGTTGCTTAGCCGAAAAGCGGTTGGCTTTAGCCGATTTAGATACTAGTATTCAGGGATACTCTGATGGCGTCTTTTGGGAACGTAACACGCTGGCGGCACAACAGAGACAACACAACACATCCTTTAGATTGGGTTCCTGAGCCAGGTGTTAGGTCAGATGCACTCTCACTAGAGGATTAAGCCGATGAAATTTGCGATCGCTCAGCTCAACCCCACCGTTGGCGACCTGGCCCACAATGCCCAGCAGATTCTAGCGGCAGCTCAGCAGGCTGAGCAGCTCAATGCCCAGGTACTCATCACCACAGAGCTAGTGCTATGCGGCTACCCTCCCCGCGATTTGTTGCTGCGACCTGGTTTCATCGAGGCTATGGCCAACCAACTCAAGCATTTGGCGGCGGCACTGCCCCCCGAATTAGCGGTGCTAGTTGGGTTTGCCACCGCTAACAATAGCGCTCGCTCCGATGGCGAAAAACCCCTGTTCAACAGCACGGCCTTACTGCAAGACGGGCAGGTGCAGCAAGTGTTTCACAAGCAACTGTTGCCGACCTACGACGTGTTTGACGAAGACCGTTACTTTGCCCCTGGGGCTGGCCCCAGCAGCTTTAAGTTGTCCTGGCGGGGGCAAACCGTCCACATCGGCGTCACCATTTGCGAAGACCTCTGGAACGACGAGGAGTTTTGGGGTGGCCGCAGCTATCCCCGCAACCCCATTGCTGACCTGGTGGATGAAGGCGTGGATTTGGTGATCAATCTCTCCGCCTCGCCCTATTCGGTGAATAAGCAACAGTTGCGGGCGGCGATGCTGGCCCACAGCGCGTCCCGGTTTGGTTGCCCGATTCTCTATGCCAACCAGGTGGGAGCCAACGATGACTTAATCTTCGACGGCACCAGTCTGGCCTTCAATCGCCAGGGGAATATGGTGGCCCGGTTGCCCTCTTACCAGACTGGGCTAGCCGTGGTGGAGTATGACCTGACCAAGGGAGATGTGCTTACCGCCGAGATGGCCCGCTTGCCTGCCAACGAAAATGAGGCGATCTGGTTGGCTCTGGTGTTGGGCGTACGGGATTACAGTCAAAAGTGCGGGTTTTCTAGAGCCGTGATTGGCCTCAGTGGCGGCATCGATTCTGCTCTGGTTGCCACCATTGCCGCCGCCGCCCTCGGCCCCAACCAGGTGCTGGGGGTGCTGATGCCCTCTCCCTATAGCTCTGACCACTCCATTAGCGATGCTCTGGCCCTCTGCCAGAACCTTGGCATTGCCCATGAAACCCTGCCCATCGGCGATTTGATGACCGATTATGACCGGGTTTTAGCGCCCCTTTTTGAAGGCACCCACTCCGGAATTGCGGAAGAAAATATCCAATCCCGCATTCGAGGCAATTTACTGATGGCGATTTCCAATAAATTCGGTCATTTGCTCCTATCTACCGGCAATAAGTCTGAAATGGCCGTGGGCTACTGCACTCTCTATGGCGATATGAACGGTGGCCTGGCCGTTATTGCCGACGTGCCTAAAACGCGGGTGTATGCCCTCTGTGAATGGTTGAATCAGCAAGTTCGCCAGGGAGAGCTCACCCCTCAGCCTAACCCAACGACCCTGGGTTACCTGGCCGAGAGAGCCCCCTGGCTCACGCAGGAGCTAATTCCCCAAAACATTCTCGATAAACCCCCCAGCGCCGAACTCAAACCCGGCCAGGTCGATCAAGATTCCCTACCTCCTTACGACATTTTGGATGACATTCTGGAGCGCCTGGTGCAACGCCATGAATCCACCGCTGATATCGTTGCGGTTGGCCATGACCCAGCCGTGGTGGAAAAGGTGATCAAGTTGGTATCGCGAGCGGAGTTTAAGCGACGGCAAGCTCCCCCCGTGCTGAAAGTCACCGATCGCGCCTTTGGTATGGGCTGGCGCATGCCGATTGCCTACCGCTGGCCCAAAGAAGATCTCCACTGCAAGCATTCTGTCTAGTCCCGAAGGGCGGAAGTAAGAAGGCAGAAGGCGGAAAGGGAATGCCCTGTTGCACCAGGGTTTTCCCTTTGGCCAATCGGTTGGTTATTTCCGCCTCAGAGTACCAGAGCGATTTGTGAGTGGCCAGCCGTGGTAGGGGTTAACCACAAGCTGCTACAGGCTGTCTAGCATGGCAATGATGGCGATAATGGCCATCAGGGATAGGCAAAGCCGTAGGAAAAATCCCCAAATCATTTGGTAAACCAGTATGGCCTCCTGGCCTAAGCCGAAAATACCGGCTAGAACAACCAAAACCGTGCTGCAAAACATGCTGATAAACAGTACCTTAGTTAAAAGCCCCAGGATTAGCAGCATGGTCTCATACTTGGGCGTGGGCCTGCGCATTAGAGTTACCTCCTACCTAAGCAGCCTGGTGATTTTGAAGCGTTGTCTCAACCTGGACAAGCCAGGTATTGCCCTCGCGCCACAGGGGGCGCACATCGGCACCCGCCGGGATCGCAGTATTCTCCACGGAGATAGCGTTCCACTCCGTAGCCTGGTAGTGCAATCGCCCTGGTTTACCGGGCAAGATCTCCTTGGTTAGGTAGGCAACAATGGGAAATCGTGAAGTTCCAGCAAAGTCATAACGGTTGCGGGTATGCGCTTGTCCCCGCTGTGTGTTAGAAAAGAGTGCGATCATGACGATTATTTACCTAACGTTTGAGGGCTTAAGCTCTTGAGTGCGGGCTTGTCTTACATTTTGTGAGACGCTGCAAGCCCTGAGAAGCCCTGCTGTCATCTCTGCAAACAGCCGCAAATTCTGTCATCTCCCGTCATTAGCAATCAGGATCTGTCAGATTTTGTCAGAATCAGTCAGATCCGTGTCACATATTTAGCGCTGAGATGTCACTTTTCTGTAAGCAATTAACGGTATCCTAATCGGAAAATCGGGGTACCGCGAGTCTACTAGCAGCAAATGACACAAGGAATAAGGAGCCTGAGCGTCAATGACGTTCTCAATGCCCTTAACGATTGTCTGCAACATAACGGCAGCAAGGAGTTGTCGCCTCAGTGCAGGGCTTTATTGGCCGTACTGTGGCAGCAACCCCATCTGTCCTATCCGCAGTTAGTTAAGGAGCTGTCAACGTATCAAATTCATGTCAGTGTAGGGCATCTGCGTAATGTTAGCGCAGAGCTTTGGAAAACCCTGGGCACGGTTACCAATGCTCAGATTAATAAGCAAAGCGTGGTGGATGAACTACGCCGTTGGTACGATGTTTGGCAATCCTCGCAGCTCCACGGACGTGACCATGATATTGCCAATATCATGCGTCAACTTCAGAGTGGGCAATATCAAGTGTTATGTATAACCGGCATCCCCACCGTTGGTAAAACCGAGTTAATCAGAGCCACAATAAGACGCTTAGACAGACAGAGCGCCTCATCAAGCACAGTGAATTTTCTCTGGTTTGATGCTGAAGAAGTCTGCTCTGTTCAGCAATTACTGAGTAGCTTACAGCAAAGAGTTCCTGATCTGATAAATGATCCGGGCGTCTCGTCAAATCCGGTTGATGCCTTATTGAGCGAACTGCGGGAGAACCGAATTGTCATTGTCCTCAATGATGCCGATGTTCTTTATGAAGCCAACCAATATGCCGGTATTTTTGCGGCAGATTCAGGTTATGAACGGCTGCTAGAACGAATGGTGGAAGATCCAACGATTCAGGGTGGGCTAGTGTGGGTGAGTCGGGTTCTCCCCAACTGCTTAGAAGAAGATCGAATAACCCTTTGCAAATATCCTATTTCGCCATTACCAGCTCAACAATCCTTGGCGCTTCTCGAAGCCAAACACACTTCCCTCAACAGCCGCGCTGAATGGATACAACTGATCGAGTTTTGTGGTTCCAGCCCTGGTCTTTTACTGGCGGCCATAAAAAGAATTCGTGAATCCTTTGGCGGACGAATTCGTGATTTTATCGAACATCCCTTACGGGATTTTTCTAACCTATATGCTTCTACCCAGTGGCATGAGGCCAATATCTGGTACCAGCTTATCGATGTTTTGGTAGAAGACGAGCAAATGTTATTGGGTTGGTTAATGCTGCGGCCCATGTCTCATCGAGACATTTCTGAAATTGAAATCCCCCGTTTGAGCCAACCTCAGCAAATACGGGCGCTTCAATCTTTAATTAAACGTGGCTTGGTTAGGGAAGAATCGGGCTACTATCATCTCTATCCCGCCTATTTTCGGTATGTGGTAGCTAATTGGTTAATCCAACACATAAGTCAACATATCCAGGCTTGCCAGCTTCTACCGTTACTTTCCTACGCCATGATTTTGCCCTCTAGTGCGGCCTGGATACAACACTGGCATCAACGCTATGTGTTGGCCCCATTTTGGAAGCAGAATGATATGATTTCTGCCTTTGTCCGCGCCTACGATTTAGGCGGCACTGTTTACGAGGGCGAAGACAGCTATCCCAGCCTGGAAGCCGCACTTCTGGATCTGGAGGCGGGGATTAAAGCCTATCTAGATGAGAACGGCATTTAGTGCTGAAAGTGACCCCTGACATTTGGGTTGTAAATTCAGGCAAGATGCTGATGGTAGCGAGGCGATCTCACCCACACTCAGTAGATCGAAAATGCTTCTCTCAGTCTTAGCTCTGCCCTCACCCCAAACCCCTCTCCCAAGTCTGGGAGAGGGGCTTTGAGCTTTCCGGCTCCCCTTGAAGGGGCTGGGGGATGAGGGCCAGCACGGGCTTTGTGATCTACTGACACTATAAAATGCTGAAGACGTAGTCCTAAAACCATACTCAATGACCGACAGTAGCCCAATTGCAACGCTTCATTTAAACGACCTTTGCCAGACCAAACCCGAACGTCCTGGTTGGTCACTTACCTTTGGAGCGACTCGCGCAGAAGCTGCTGCTGTTTGCCTGGATGATCAGGAACATCCAGAGCGCGTGGCGTTGCAAATCGACGGCATTCAACCCTGCACCATCGAACTTCAACGGGATGAGATCGACGATACCATCCGACGCTTCAACGCCGATCAGGAAGTTGCCACTGAATACGGAGCCTATGGCGTCGCTCCAGGGTTAATATAAAGCTAAGGCAGATCAGCCCTTCAGATACGGTGGCTCCTGGCTACATTGTAATTGTTGAATTTGGCACTCCCAGAGCGCAGATTATAGAAAAATGCAGGACGTAGAAACCCTTCACCGAGAAGCCATGGAACTGATTGACCAGGCAGTTCTGGCTCGTCAACGGGGTGATGCTGAAACCATAATCGCTCTCTCCAGGGCTGCTTTCGCCAAAGAACGGGCGGCGGCTGACCTGGTTGCTAACCACTTTGACCTGGAACCCACTCGCTCTGTCTTACACCGCAGTGCCGCAGTCCTGGCGATCGAGTGCAACCAACTTCGAAATGCAGAACGTTTGATCGGACGGGCGCTGGCTGGCAATCCTCCTGATGACATCGCCGACGAACTCCGCGACTTGCTGCTGGAAGAAATCTATTCCCAACGTCAAGCGATCCGTGCTAGCGCATAGGCTAATAGACCTCTCCAATAATTGCCAGAATAAGGGCTGAAGCCCTTACTAAGAGCCCATCAGAAATCTTTTCTGGAGAGGTCTAATGCCACCGAGCATTAAATCCTACCCAAACTCATAGCCTTGATTGACCCAGTAGTGCCAGTCAGCAATCGCCTGCTGCATCGCTGCATCTACCTCGGTCGCTTCTAGCTGAATCAGTGGCACGGCCAAAGTATCACCATCCCACTCAATCTCCACAAACATCTCCTGCTCACACTCACCCTCCGGTGCCATACCCACTACAAAGTGCTTCACCTGGATTAAACGTTAACGCCCTTTCCCCAGGTCAGCATAAACGTAAGTTTCAACCCCCAACATGATGAGAAGCAAAAGCTCTATCCCGGAGAGAAATGTTACGCCAAGAGGTGGGTTGGAGGCCATAAACCAGAATACGCCCAACGCAATCAACCCCGAAACCACAAACGTAATTTCATCCACAATTAACTGTTGAATCTTACGTCGCTTACGATGCTTGTCTTCCCGGTGGGCCACCTCCCAGCCCAAGAGCGTTTCCAGGTCATCATGGCCCGTACATGCCTTCACCTTGGCCGCCAACTCATAGCGAATATACCGACCAATAGACGAAATCTTTTCGTCATTGACAATGTATGTCCAGCCCAAAATCACACACACCCAGGGAATCACCAGCAACGCATAGTAGTTCCCAGGGGCAGACAACGCAAACGAGACCACTGCCCCAAATACACCCAGCGTCACGTACAGCAAGTTATCCCGAAAGCCAATCCGCTGCGCCTGCTCAGACTTTAAGCAGTTATACTCAGCCAGCAGCACCTCCAGCACAGCCCCCTTCTCACTCATAGTCGAACCTGCTCAGCCCACAATTACTGTCTATTCTGGCCGCACATCCCGCTAAGCCTGCGAAGTCAAAGAAATTCTCTAGAGTCGCTCAAATTCTGCAGAGTAGAGGATTGAGCGAAGCGACTCAGCAAGGCTTGGA
This sequence comes from Leptolyngbyaceae cyanobacterium SM2_5_2, assembly GCA_012031045.1. GTDB lineage: Bacteria > Cyanobacteriota > Cyanobacteriia > Phormidesmidales > Phormidesmidaceae > Nodosilinea. The sequence continues at coordinate 7,794 of JAAUUR010000065.1, read as the reverse complement.
TTGGAACATCTATGCCACCAATGTTCTAATAGCCCGACTACCCAAGCAGCAAGCGATCGCCTGGTTGCTGCTTCAACATCACCCATTCACAGAAAGGCAACGGTTATTTCCAAAGGCAGCTCCGAAATCAACAAACTGTCAGTTTGAGATTGAGGGCCATGATTATCTAAGGGGCTGGTGAGTTTACCCACAACCCTAACATAGCGAGCGAGCCAACAGAGCTTGAGGGAAATCCCATCGGGGAAGTCTTAATCCCTGGTGGGCCTTAGCGATCGATTACCCGGCAACGCTAATGCGCTGGGATGATCGATTAAATCCAGCTCGGCCTTTAAAGAGCGATCGCCCGCCATTCAAATACATCGCCAGGCATGGCTTAATCCAAGGCCGCCTTAAAACATCCACCCGATGCATTGGCAAGTCTCGGTGGTGCCCGGTTAAGCCTTAACCGGGCTTGGCCCTAGGTTCCTTGTATCCCAGGCTTACCCTATCCACCCAGCGGGTTAAGCCTGACCAACCATGAGGGCAAACAGACTTTCAGCCTAGCCATGGGGAACTGGCGTTAGTCGCCTCTCCTGTGAACCCGCCCTGGGTCAGCACCAGGCTGGCAATGCGGTAGGTCAGGGGGTTTTGCCCACCCCCGCCACCACCAACAAAGGCCTAGGGACTCGTAAAGAATGGGAATGATCTTGTTCTCAAATCGTTTTTGCTGAAGGGCAAATATTAACTCTCGCTTGACCCACATTGACTCTACTGCTCCTGGAGAGAGCGCAACAAGAAACCAGTCACATCTTATCAAAGCACTGCCAATCTCATCATGCCATTGCTGTGCGCCTAGAATGCTCGTTTTGCTATACCAAACCGGAATACCATGACGACGTAATTGATCCGCCAACTTAGATACAAATGCTTGATCTTGACTTGAGTGGGAGAGGAAAACTTCGCTTGGCATCATGTTTGGAAGATTCGGAAACTGTTAGGCAACGGCTTTAAGAGCTTGAGTAATTTTTCTTAAACCTTCCTCATCTTCCTCAAGATTTGGTACACGAATCATTTGAAATTGTTGAAGATTAAAAACCCAAGGAATTTCTCCTGATCCAAATTGTTCAGAAGGGGCAGCAAGGACAGGAATCAACCGATCCTTATATTCCTGCTTGCCCAGAGCATAGCCTACTTCATAGGCGATGTTAGAAGCGTGCACAGAACTGGGAGTTAGTAAGACAACCATTGCATCTGATTCATCAAGAGCCTTACCGAGGCTTTCTGCCCAATTCTCCCCAGGTAATAGTTGAGTGTCATCCCAAACCTGGAAGCCAGCTTCCCTAAGAGCATCAGCTACTCGTTTAGCCAACTTAGTGTCAGTAAAGGCGTGGCTGATAAATACTTTCATCTGAGTCTCTGTTTTTGAAAACGCTTAGTTAACAATTCTATCTAATAATATTAATCGATATCGTAAGAACGTTGCTAAATGTGAAAATCCGACCATTGGCAGTACCCTTGCCCTATCTCAATTCATCGGCGATACCGAGTACGATTAATGCCTGATGACGGCACTCTACGGATTGGTGGCATTTGCTACAAGACTACCGACATATTTGTGAAAAAAATTCCAAATTGGCTTGACGCCAAGCGTCTGTACCAGTATTCCTTCGCACTAAGCCGTTCACACCGGGCGGCAGTTCACTTAGAGCTCGAAAATCTCGGCGCTGTCTGAGGGTGTTGGTCGTACCAACAGACAGCTAACCCCGCAAATCTCGTAGGCAGATTGCGAGGCTAAGGTCATGGTACCCTAGCCCCCAGGTTTGCACGTCAAAAGCGTGGGTGGCTGGGGTTTTCGCGTTCTTTTCCTATCCATCTCGTAAGGAAAATGAATGCTATGTTGCCATATCCCGAATCGGATGCCAGCGGAGCGTCCAATGTTCCGCCTGCGTCGTCATCCAGACCGCAGCCCCAGCCCGAACGAGTGCGCCATGTGCTCTACGGCAGCTTGCGGGGGTTAGACCGGGTCATCAAAATCCTCCATCGCTACGGCTATGCCGACCCGAACGACTGGTGCGAGCCGATTCCCGTCCCCACCCCTGAGCCTGGCTCTGGCGGTGAGCGCCGTTCCACTACGGTACCACCTCAGCAGTGGATGGTGGTGATGGATAAGATTCTGCGGCTGGAGTAACGGACGACTCTAACCGTATGAGTGAGTCGTTTGGGTGGTAGCTTGCTTCTACTTGGTAGTACGCAGTGGAACCTAACATCTGTGGAACCCAACACGCTAGGTGTTGGGTTCTGCGGTTTCCCCGCCCAGGAATAACCCACCCCGCCCTGCGGGCACCCCGCTCAGGAGTTGACCCACCCCGCCCTGCGGGGCACCCCTCCCAGGAGGGGAAAGTCAGAATCAACTTAGTTTTTTACCAGATCAACCTGATCTGGCACGGCTGTCAGGAGTTCGTTCGCTTGAGATCGCTCCGGCATGGCCTCCTGGCCTCCTCGCTGGGTGACGGCGTAAGCAGCGGCAGCGGTAGCCAACTGCACCGCATCCAGCAGAGCCATGCCCTCGGCCAGGCCCACCGCCAGCCCACCGTTGAAGGCATCTCCCGCCGCTACGGTGTCGATGGCGGGGATGGCTATGGCGGGCTGATACACGCTGTCTTCCCCAGTGACTACCACAGCTCCATCGCCACCCAGCTTGACGATGACCTGCCGAGCGCCCCGCTGCTGGAGCGCCCGACCAGCCGCCAGAGCCGTCGCCACATCCACTACGGGAATGCCGGTAAGCTGCCGAGCTTCTACCTGGTTGGGGGTGAGAATATCCACCAGCCGCCAGAGGGGTTCAGGCACCTCGGTTTGGGCCGGGGCCGGATCAAGGATGACAATGGCACCGACGGCCTGAGCTGCGGTGGCCGCCTTTAGCACGGCAGGCAGCGGTACTTCAAACTGTAGGAGTACAATATCCTTTGGCTGTAGCAAACTGGCCAGCCGTTGCACATCAGCCTCGTCCACCTGGCCATTGGCTCCCGGTACCACCACGATATGATTGCCGCCCGCCTCATCAACCACAATGGCAGCCACGCCAGTATGGGCCATGGCATCGGTCATCACTAGCTCGGTAGGCACTCCGGCTACTTTTAAGCTGGCCATTAGCCGATAGCCAAAATCGTCGGCCCCAATTCGGCCTACCAGCCGTACTTCACCGCCCAGCCGGGCCACGGCCACCGCCTGATTTGCGCCTTTACCGCCAGCCATGGTCTGAAAGTGGCTACCCAGAACTGTTTCCCCCGGCATCGGCAAGCGGGGGGGTTTGGCACACCAGATCTATATTCAGGCTACCGAAGCTATAAATCATAGCGCTTAGTACAACCCATCTTCGTCGGCGTCAAGTTTTTCGTAGGGGGAGGGGGGCGATCGCTGCTCCAGGCCCACCAGGGAGTTTCGCACTCGCCACAGTGGTAAAACTCCTGCCATTTGCGGCGGTGGTCTTCTGCGTAAACAGGGGAGCGGCGATTAACCCAAACCGCCTTGGCCTGATGACTTTCAGCCCCGCAGCGAGGGCAGCGAAATACAGTAGTGTGAATGGCCGAATTCGTCCAATCGGGCGGAAAGGGGGAAAAAGCTTCCATAGAGATTTGGCGTGGTGTAATTCCATTATGGAGGGTGCGAGGATCAAGGTTTAGAGTTTGAAGTTGGATCCACACCTGATCCCTAAGCACAACGTTGGAACGTTAAGTTGAAGCGGGATTTTGTTGCTACCGCAGCATTATTCGGCATAATCGGTGGCAGGTTTTGGCGTAACAGGAACCTTAAGCAAGGGAGCACGGTATGGCGCTGCGCTTGATTTCGCTGTTGGGGATAGCAGGGCTGTGTTTTATTGCCTGGTTGGGATCAGAGGATCGGCGGCAGGTGCCCTGGAAGGTGATTCAGGTGGGGCATCGGTATTCAGCTGGTAGTGGGGCTACTGATCTTTTGGTGCCCCTGAGTCGGGATGCGGTGGTAGGGTTGAGCGGCCTCTTAAATGCTTTAATTGATGCCTCCGATGCCGGGGCACGCTTTTTGTTTGGGCCTATTTTGGTACCAGATGCCAGCCAACCGGTCGGCCCAGTCGGGGCAGGACGGTGGATAGCCCGTGCCCTGACGCCGCCGTTTACCCCCGTCCCGGGCGATCGCCTCAGCGCCAACAACCTGGATTTGGGCTACATCTTTGCCTTTCGTTCGCTGCCCCAGGTGATTTTCTTTGCCGCTATTTTCTCCCTGCTGTATAACCTGGGCGTGATTCAACCCATGGTGCAGGTATTTGCTCGATGCTTTCGCTGGGCCATGAACATTAGCGGTGCCGAAGCCCTAGCTGGGGCCGCCAATATCTTTGTTGGTATTGAATCCGCCATTGCCATCAAGCCCTTTCTCGAAACAATGACCCGTAGCGAACTGTGCGCTATTTTGGCTTCTATGTTTGGCTCCATTGCGTCTACGGTACTGGGGCTCTATGCCGGGTTTTTGAGAGGTACGTTTCCGTCTATTGCTGGGCACTTGATGGCAGCATCGGTGCTGACCATTCCGGCGGCCTTTGTGCTGTCTAAAATTTTGGTGCCAGAAAAGGAAGAACCTCTCACCCTGGGTAAGGTACCCACCCTAGAACTGACCGAAGAAGAGCGCCAAAGCCCAATGGATAGCTTGATTTTAGGGGCTCTAGATGGAGTCAAAATGGCAGTTGGTATCGCCGCTGCTTTGATTGCTATTCTGGGTCTAATTGCGCTGCTGAATCTGATTTTTGCCCGGCTGGCTACCCTGTCCACCAGTGATTTTTCCCTCTGGCAGATGATTGGGCAGGTGTTCAGCGTTTTAACGCTGCAAAACATCATGGGAGCCTTGTTTTTGCCGCTAACATTTCTCACTGGCGTGTCCCTAGACTGGCCAGAATTGTGGCTGTCGTCCCAACTAATTGGGCGGCGATTTCTCGAAACCGCCATTCCGCCCTACATTGCCCTGGGTCAACTGTCGGCAGAGGGAGCACTCAGCGATCGCGCGCTGGTAATTATTAGTTACGTCCTCTGCGGCTTTGCCCACTTGCCCTCGGTCGGCATTTTTGTTGGGGGCTTATCGGGTATTGTGCCGTCTCGCCGCAAGGATATTAGCGAAATTGCCTGGAAAGCCCTCTGGGCAGGCACCCTGGCCACGTTAATGACGGGCTGCATTGCCGGACTCTACTTCTACGAAGGCACAGCGGTATTGGGACGATAATGGGGATTTTGGATTTCCCCTCCTGGGAGGGGCAGGGGTGGGTGGCGCAATTTTGAATTGGGGACAGCCTGTACACCAACCACCCCTAAGCCGAAAAACCCGTCCAGGCGCGATAAAAGAAAAACACCGAAAACAGGGCCAGCAGCGTTCTAAACATAATTGTGACTACCCGATCAGGCAGGCGCGGCAGGTAGCGGGTGCTCACCTGCACCCCGGCCAGACCACCAATGCCCAGTAGCAGGCCGGTTAGCCCCTGCACATTGCCTTGCAAGCTATGCCAACCAAAGGCCGATAGGGCCGTAATCACAATGGCCCCCAGGCTGGTTTGAATGGCGGTTTTAATATCTTCCTGGAGCAGCAGGATTTGCAGGGGCACCATCACCACGCCGCCGCCCACGCCAAATAATCCAGCCAGAAACCCGGCGGTGCCACCGATGACCGTGCGGGCCAGGGTAGGAGACATGGGCGGGCGATCTCGCTCTGCAACCGCTGGGTTGACTGAACTGGTTTGCGCCGACGCCTGGGCCACAACCCGTTTCTTAACGCCAATTAAATAGATGTTGATTAACAAAAACGCCCCAAAACTCCCCAACAGCACATACTCCGGAAAAAAGCTCGCCAGCGCCGTACCCACAAAAGCCGTCACAACCGAGGGGAGCCCCAGCATCAGCACATTCTTGAGGTTGAGAAAGCCCATCCGCCAGTTTTGCAGACTGCCGCCCAGGGAAATTACCAAAATCGCCAGGGTGCTAGTGCCCACAGCCTGAACGCCGGATAGCCCTAGCGCTACCATTACCGGCACCATTACCGTGCCGCCGCCAATGCCCAGAAACCCAGCCAAAACCCCGGCAAAAACACCGACTGCTAGCAGAACTAGAACATCACCCACGCCACACCTGCTCTATAAAAGAGCTATTGTCGCAGATTTACCCTAGAACGCTGCTACCGATCCACTGGAGCGATCATCGGGTGCCACGGTCGAGATCAGTTTGAACTCTACATTTCGCAAACGGTTTTAGATGAGGCAGCACGGGGAGATGCAGAGATAGCCAGGAGACGGTTTGAAATACTGAGTAACTTTCCACGGCTTAAAGTGAATGAAGCAGTTCAGGATCTGGCAGCGCAGTTTCAGTAGATCGAAAACACTCGGTTTGGCCGTGAGTTACCCCCACCCTAAATCCCCCCCAAATTGGGAAATGGACTTTGAAACAGGTTTCTGGCTCCCCTCTCCCCCTCAGTCCCCCTCTCCCAAAATGGGCAGAGTGGGAGGCTGGACAAGACTTTCCGGCTCCCCTGCTCCCATTTTGGGAGTAGGGGCAGGGGGGGAAGAGGGAAAACCTGACACAGCCAGGGGTTCTATGACTTATGTGTACTTAGTAGCCCGGCCTGGGAGAGGGGCTGGGGGAGAGGGCTGGCCGAGGCTTTGTGATCTACTGAGCTTCCCATGAAAAGTAATTTGCCACCTAAAGCTGCCGACGATGCCATAGCCTCGCCAGCCGCATAGCAAGGCACTGCACCCGACCGGATAAAAGTTATCTGCTGAGCGCCAAGGGTTATTGGCGGCGGGTGAGCTTGGTCGTTAGCTAGCTGTGGTCTTGGACCATGCCCCACTCATCACCCCAGCCAGGTTGAAGCAGGCTAAGTGGAGCTTTCTGTGTAACAGTGGCTATGATGGACAGCAGTTGTGTGCCTCTCAGGGCTGGTTGATGACTCAGCTGTTTATAGGGCGAATCTCTACGAGGCAGCCAAGCCGAACACCAAACCCTGAGCAGTTGATGGTCGGAGTATGAACGCAGTCGAGATCGAAGAAGCTGTCTCCCAGCTTGCGGAAGTGCCCTTTGACCCAGACGAGTTTCCCTTTGCCTTTCTCGAAGCGTTTGGCAACAAAGTGACGACGATCAAGCGGCTCAAGAGCGGCGGCTCCAACCAGTCTGATCTGGGCGGTGTGCTCCAGCGCAACAACATTCATATCAAGGTGTGCGCGGCTGGGAAGGTAGCGGACATGCTGATGGCGTTGCGGGAGAGTCCGGCGACCAGCAAGTACAAGGCCAAGTTCATTCTGGCTACCGATGGCCAAAGCTTTGAGGCCGAAACCTGCTCGATGGCGAAACCATCGCCTGCGACTACCCAGCCTTTGCCGATCACTTCGGCTTTTTTCTGCCGTTAGCGGGCATCACCACAGTCAAGCAAATTCGGGAAAATGCCTTTGACATCAAGGCAACGGGCCGCCTCAATCGGCTGTATGTGGAGCTGCTGAAGACCAACCCCGACTGGGATACGGCAGAGCGCCGCCAGGCGATGAACCACTTCATGGCGCGGCTGATCTTCTGCTTTTTTGCGGAGGATACGAACATCTTCCACAGCGATGGCCTGTTTACCAACACCATCGCCCAGATGAGCGCGAGCGATTCCTCAAACACCCATGAGGTGCTGGCAGAAATCTTTCGGGCGATGGCGACTCCACCGAAGGAACGAGAGGCGGCGGGGATTCGCAACTGGGCGAATGGGTTCCCCTGATGCCAATGGGGGGCTGTTTGGCCCTCATCCCCTAACCCCTTCTCCCAAGGAGGG
>JAAUUR010000064.1 GCA_012031045.1 Leptolyngbyaceae cyanobacterium SM2_5_2 | reverse complement strand
GAGTGGGTAGACCTAGTGCGGGATCCGACGTGCTGGATACCTGGTTTTCCTCTGGGCTGTGGCCCTTTTCAACCATGGGCTGGCCTGACGGGTCGGCAAGGGATCTGCAAGCCTACTACCCCACCACTACCCTGGTCACAGGGTTCGACATCATCTTTTTCTGGGTGGCCCGCATGACTATGATGGCTGGCCACTTTACAGAAACCATGCCCTTTGAAACCGTCTATATCCACGGGCTGGTGCGGGACGAAAACAATAAGAAGATGTCGAAGTCGGCCAACAACGGTATCGATCCGCTGGTGTTGATCAAGAAGTATGGTACCGATGCCCTGCGCTATACGCTGATTCGCGAAGTGGCTGGAGCTGGGCAAGACATTCGCCTGGAGTACGATCGCAAAACCGATGAATCTGCCTCTGTAGAAGCCTCCCGCAACTTTACTAACAAGTTGTGGAATGCCGCCCGCTTTGTGATGATGAATTTGGGCGGTCAGTCTCCGGCTGACTTGGGCGTTCCCGACCTGGCTAATCTGGAACTGGCCGACCGCTGGATACTCTCCCGCTATAACCGGGTGGTGCAGGCGGTGCGTGGCCACCTCGATCATTACGGCATGGGCGAGGCCGCTAAGGATCTTTATGATTTTATCTGGGGCGACTTCTGCGACTGGTACATCGAGCTGGTGAAGCTGCGGCTTCAGGAGGATGGTTCCTCCAAACGTACCGCGCAGCAAACCCTGGCCTTTGTGCTGGATGGCATCCTTAAACTGCTGCATCCCTTCATGCCCCACATTACCGAAGAGGTGTGGCACACCCTCACCCAGGTAGGAGATGACCAGTTTTTGGCGGTGCAGCCCTACCCCACGGCTTTTCCAAACCTGGTGGATGAGGCTCTAGAGCAGCAGTTTGATTTGCTCTTTAACACCGTGCGCACCGTGCGCAACCTGCGGGCTGAAGCGGGCATTAAACCCGGTCTGCGCATTGAAACTATTCTGGAAAGCGAAAGTGCGGGCGAACGCCACATCCTCCAGGCCACGGCGGATTACATCAAGGATTTGGGCAAAATTGATACTTTGGTCATTCTTGGCGGCAAGCAACCGCTCTCCACGGCCCATGACCTCTCCTCCGAAAAACCAGAGCCGACTAGCTCACCAGCCAAGCTCGATAACCAGCCAGCCATTGCTGCTGTGCAAGATTTCTGGCGGTCTATGCAGCCGTTGCTAGACGAGCCGCTGCACTACATAGAGTCGTTTTTTACGGACATTCGCCTGCCCAGCTTTTATTCTCTTGTGGCTGTTTATGGCTGTGGTGGCACTGAAGCTGGCCAGTGCTGTGGTGGCGGCTGTAGATAGCACACCATTGTTTGGCAGCTTAATGCAGTTGGTGGGGCTGTGGTACGTCGTGAGCTTTACGCGCCGCCATTTATTGACCAGCCAAGACCGGCAACAGGTGAGGCAAACCCTTGACGCTTGGTGGCAAGACGTGGTGGGGCCAGAAATGCCCAGGTTCCCTAAGAGACGGGGTAAGCCAGTTAAGTCTAGCCCTCCACTAACCCTCCTGCCTGGGGAGCTTCATTCTGATACTCTGGCCACCAACGGTGCGGTAGCCCCGGCCTCCCCTGTGGCGACCGAGTCTCGCAAACTCTTTGCTGGCGTTACGGGTACCGTGCAGGTGTTGATTCCCCTCACGGGCATTGTAGACATTGACGCGCTGCGGGCCAAGCTGGAGAAAGACCTGGCTAAGATTGAGGCCGAAATCCAGTCGCTATCTGGGCGGTTGAGCAATCCTGGTTTTGTGGATAAAGCTCCGGCTGAGGTGGTGCAGGGGGCGAGAGAAGCCCTAGCCGAGGCCCAGGCCCAGGCTGCTATTTTGAAGTCGCGGTTAGACCTGTTGTAGTGATCGGGAAATCTATTGGCTAGGGATAATGGGAGTGACTGAGCCAACTCTACTACCCACCGAACTAATCCTCAGTGAGTCTTGCAAGCCCTTAGGCCAGGTCTTTTTGCCCTCACCACCCCAACCCGGTGCCTGGGTTGAGTTTGAGGGCAGACACTACACTATTTTGGAGCGACGGCATCGCTATGGATTGCGAGCCGGTCGTTACCAGCTCGACAGCATGGCTCTTTACGTGAAGCCAGCCCCCCGGTTGGATGAGGTATCCAGGGTAGGCGATCGCCTCGTTATTGGGGATGCAAGCTGTCGCTACAACGCCCGATCTGAGCTGGTGCGCTGCGCCGTCAACCCCGCAGGCCCATGCCAGGGCTGCGTACACTTTCAGCCCACTCAGTACCCCACCACAAACCCTCTATCGTGAGCTATTGGGCACACACCGCAAGCCAAAATCGCCAATCCAAAATCCAAAATCGGCTCAGTGGTCTTGCAAAAGCTGGTTAAGCCGTTGAATTTCAGCATCCTGCTGACGTTGCCAGAGGTGCAGGTAGGTACTCACAATGGCGTTGGCGGCCTCATCTTCCACAACCTCGGCCTGGTCGCGGGAAGCATGGCTTTCGTAAATAGCTGGGTAAGCCTGGGGTTGCAGCACTGTGTTCACCACATCGTGAAAAAGCTGGGCATCCAGGCTAGGTTCCGAGGCTGATGCGGCCAAAACGGCAATAATTTGCTGCTGAGCTTTGTGGCGAATAAACAGTCGAACGGGGTAGGTAGTTGAGGTAGGCTGCATAGACAAACTCGAAACGTACTGTACAGGAAACTTAGCTGTGCCAGATTAGTTCCCCAGAGCGGCATCCCAGGGGTCAGGCAAAACTTAAGAGAAGATTATAGAGTATTAAGTAACGTACAAAACCTCAGGCAAATTATCCTCTGCCTCAAGGGCGATCCCGTACTGATTCCCTGGAGCGTACTTTAAGCCCACTTTAAGCCTGCTCAGTACCGCTCCACCTCTGGAAAAGCGGTCATCTGGCTACGGGCGGCTTCACCGCAGGTGCGCGGTGTAGGCAGCAGCTTGGTGGGGTTAGCCAGCCCACTGGGGTTGAAGGCGTGCCGCACCCAGGCCATGGTCTCTAAATCTGTCGGCGAAAACATGTCCGGCATGTAGCAGCGCTTGTCGGCCCCAATGCCGTGCTCACCGGAAATGCTGCCGCCGACCTTGATGCAGAGCTTGAGGATGTCGCCCCCCCAATTCTTCGACCTGCTCAAGCTGGCCAGGGATGGCGTTGTTGTAGAGAATCAGGGGATGCAGGTTGCCATCCCCGGCATGGAAAACATTGGCCACCCGATAGCCGTGTTGTTGACCCAGCGCCTCAATTTCCTTCAGCACGTAGGGCAGCTGGGTGCGAGGGATGACGCCATCCTGCACGTAGTAGTCGGGGCTGAGTTTGCCCATGGCTGCAAAGGCGGCCTTACGGCCTTTCCAGAGCCGCAGTCGTTCCTCTGGGTCGGTTGCCACGGTGATGCTGCGAGCTCCGTTCTGGCGGCAGAGGTCGGCAATGCGATCGCCGGTAGCGGCCACCTCTGCCGGTAGGCCGTCAATTTCAATCAGTAAAATCGCCGCCGCATCGCGGGGGTAACAGTTGGTGGCTACCACATCTTCCACGGCGTTGAGGCTAAAGTTATCCATCATCTCCAGACCAGCGGGGATAATCCCAGCGCTGGTAATGGCCGACACCGCCCCCCCCGCCGCTTCCACCGAGGTAAAGTCCGCCAAGAGCACCTGCACAGATTCTGGCACCTTAAGAATCCGCAGAGTAATTTCCGTGGCAATGCCCAGGGTGCCCTCGGAGCCTACAAACACGCCACAGAGGTCGTAGCCGGGGGTTTCAGCCACCGAGCCACCCAAATCGACAACTTCACCATTGGGCAGCACGACCTTAAGCCCCAGCACATGGTTGGTGGTCACCCCGTACTTGAGGCAGTGTACGCCGCCAGAGTTTTCCGCCACATTCCCGCCCACCGAGCACACCGACTGGCTGGAGGGGTCGGGTGCGTAGTAAAACCCGGCCCCGCTGACGGCCTGGGTCACCCAGTTGTTGATCACCCCCGGCTGCACCACCACCCGCTGGTTATCGAGATCCACGTCTAGAATCTGCCGCATGGTAGCGGTGACTATTAGCACAGAATCCTCCAGGGGTAGGGCACCACCGGACAACCCAGTGCCCGCTCCCCTGGCCACAAAGGGCACCTGGAAGCGATCGCAAATCTTCACCGCCGCCGCTACCTCTTCGGTAGAGTTTGGCAGCACCACCACCGCCGGACGCTGGCGGTAGCTGGTCAACCCGTCGCACTCGTAGACCAGAATCTCTTCCTTACGCCGCACTACCTTGTCCGCGCCCAGAGCTGCGGTGAAGGCATCAATGATCGGCGTCCAGTTGATGGCAATCGGCGTAGCTGTGGTCATGGTTTCTGGGGTGTTGAACTATGGATAATCCTAACGTGAAGGGGAATCGCCTGGGCAATGGCCTACTTTCTGGCACCAGTGGGAAAGGTAAGCGGTGAAAGTCCTGGGAAATTACGCGGTAAAATCAGAAGTCTCCGTAGCAAAAATCACGGTCAACTTCCTATGCCGGATGTACGAAATTGAATTTACGCCTGAAGCCATTCAAGATTTACGCTTTTTTAGAAAGTTTGAGCAAATCATCATCATTGACGCGATTCAAACCCATTTACCCTATTAACCCGCGACTGAAACCAGAAACCGATTTCGACGGAATCCACCCGATATTGCCGAGTGGGAGTTAAGAGTTGGTGTATTTCGAGTGTTCTATAACGTTGATGACCTGGTTCAAGTTGTTAGTATTGAGAGAATTGGAGAGAAGCTAAACAATGCCGTATTCTTCCGAGGACAGGGGGGCTAAGATCCGATGATTTGGACTTACCGCGTATTTTGTGATAAGGAAGGGCGCTACTCTATTCGGGAGGTCTTTTGTGAGCGGGATGGCACCATTATTAATTACGGCAAAACTCCTGTAGTCTTGGCTGGTGCTTCCATTGCAGAGCTAATGCAACTGGCTCAATGGTTTAAGGAAGCCTTTGACCTACCTGTGTTATCCCTAGAGGAGATTGATGCTCAACTGGCAAAGCCAGCCGCTAAGGAGTCATTAGCACACGGCAGAAGAACCCCCTTAGACCAGGTTATGGCTGAACTAGCTGCGGATGCGGATCCAGTAAGTCAGTCGTAGGGTTTTGGAGCAATCATCATCTACGGTTCCAACTCCCCCAAAATCCTAAACCGCATGTGGTTCACCGCCAAATCTCCCAGGCGCACCTCCGGGCTGCCCTCTGGCCGAATCAGCTTCTCAAAGGGAATGCCCTTGCCCATTTCCACGTGCCACCAGGGTAGGCCCATGAAAAAGCGGGTTGGGTAGGGGCCGCCATCCTGGATGTCGTCCGGATTAGACTCCATGGGCACCCAGCCAAAGCCAGGAATGTAGAACTCAATCCACACGTGGTTGAAGTCGGGCTCCAGGTAGAGGCCGGGCTTGTCGGCCTGGGCGGGGCACTTGTAACGCCCCACGGTGCGGCAGGCAATGCCGTTAAGGCGCATCAGGGCCAGCAGTAGCCCCACGTATTCGCCGCAGGAGCCGCGCCCCCTTTGCAGTACCACATCGGGGGTTTCAATGGCGGGGGTAACGGCGTAGGAAAGCTTGTCGTAGACGTAGTTACGAATGCTGAGTACCTGGCGCAGCAGGTTGGTTTCGGTGCCCACACTCTCGCGGGCCGCCGCTTGGATGGTGAGGGAATCCATTGCTAATTCGTCATCATCGATCAGGTAGCGAGGGCCAAATTCTGTTGGCAGGGGCGGGGCCGACTCAACCTGCCGCGGAGTGAGCTGATACTTGATGCCATACACCTCAATGAGCGCTTTCCAGCCAAACAGGTGCCGTTCGTCGGGATCGAGTCGATCAAACCTGAAACTAGCCACCTGCTCGCCGTTTTGCCGGTCTTCCTGGAAGGGATGACCGACGGCCTCTACTTCTCTTACAGTCTGCCGATCAGTGCTGGTGGGAAAGGCAATCCGCCACTCCACATTTTGCAGGGGCATGGCATCTTCCAGGGTGTCGATTTCCTCCACGTAGGTCATCTCCACCAGGTAACCGGTCGTGCGGCAGTAGTTGGCCTCGCGGTACCAGCGAAAACTCAGGGGATGGATGAGGGTGCGATCGCGAAAGGTCAGCTCGTAGGGCACCTCGCTGTTGGGGTCATCTCGCACATAGGGTTCTTCGTTGGTGTACGACACCCAGAGCATGCCTTGGTCGGGGGTAGTATGGGGTGGTACGGCCAGTCCGGTAGGGGTGGGAAAGGGCGTCAACATTTTCACCACTAGTTCACCCGTGGCTCGATCCAGACAATAAACAGTTTGCTCAACCTGGTCGCAGACCCAGAGATAATCGCCCCAGACCGAAATATTCTCAATGCCAATGCCCGGTGTCGGGAATTGGGTAATTCGCTCGCCCGAATCGCGGTCAAACACGAAGATGTAGCCTGCTTTTTTGCAACTGACGTAGAGGGTGTTTTCCCAGACGGCCACGCCATCGGCGGTATAGGGCAGCGTTACAACCAGCCTCAGCTCTATACTGGCCAGGGCCGTTACAAAAACACTGTGTTCACGAGCCACCCAAATCTGATCCTGCCAGCAGGCAATACCGGTGGCTTGCTCAAAGGCCGCCCCACGGCTAGAGTTGAGTATTTTAGAATTGCCGGTTTTAGGGTCAAGACGCAGCAAATAACCCCGAAACGGATCGACCGCTAACAGCCCATTGCCATGAAACGCTAGGCCATAGAGGGCCTTCACGCCAATGGGCTGAAGCACCGCAGAGGTGACAACGGAAGCCGGAGAAAAACTAGACGCTGGAGCAGACAACGATTCAAGCATGGGCGGCGATCGCACCTGGGAGTAAGACAAGTAAGGCACTGGTCATATCCTAGGGGACAGCGACAGCAAAAAGTGTAGTTTTTCTAGCCCAGCGGCAAAAAATCTACCCTACTCGCCCTCTTGGCGTAACTGTTGCTCAACGGTGCTAATGGCGGCATTTAAAGCGGCCAACCGAGCTTCTAGAGAATCGCGAAAGGCTTTCATCATCTCTAGCTTTTGGCGCTGGTACTGACGACGAGACTCAGCACTGGGCGGGGCACAGAAGGGAAAGAACATGGGTAGCTAGTTCAGTGGGGGACTCTTTATATTATGGCGGTAGAGCATGGGAGTTGCTGGGTTGAGCTTCCCCAATGACATAGATTTGACAGAGCGGAAAATCTCAATTCTGTACAGGAATTGTTAACTTAGAGCCGCCCTATCTAGCATGACGCTTTCAAATGCCTGTGGAAGAACTGGGTCAACTCGTGCCATGAGTCTTTGGCCGCTGAGGGGTTGTAGGAAGAACGCTCATGGCAGAAAAGCCATGATCCGCATCAGGATAGATTTTTAGTGCATACTCCTTGCCGAGTTCCTTAAATCGAGATTCAATCTGCTGAATACGTCCCAGTGGAATGAACGGATCAGCGCCACCATGAAATAGGTACATGGGCACTGTGATATCGGCTATGGCTTCAATCCACTCGTCTAGAACCATCCCATAGAAGGCAGCGGCGGCTGCAATTTCGGCTGAAAATCTACAGGCTGTCAGAAAGGTTAAACCGCCGCCGAGACAAAATCCCGTCACTCCAATTTTCTCTGGTAACACGTCAGGCTGAGATTTTATATAAGCAATTGTGGCGCTCAGATCCGCCTCAATTGGTTGGCCGAAATCGAGGCGATACATCATCGCCATGGCTTGCTCAACCTCGCTGTAGTCAAATTTGTTGCTGGGTAGTTCACGATAATACAAATCTGGCGTGAGAACAATAAAGTCTTCACTGGCAATTTGAACGGCTACCTCTCTAATGTGAGCCGTTAAGCCGAATGCTTCCATTAGCAAAATTACCGCTGGTCTTTGCCCGCCCACGGTAGGTTTGTACAAAAATGCAGGCATTTGGCCATCGGGCGTAGCAATTATCACTGGTGTCTCTTCGATATTCATCTCACGGCCTCTACGTAAACAAGTGTAATGAAACTGAAAACGTTGGCAGGGAGGAAAGGAGTTAAACCCTCAGGTCTGGGAGCACAACCGCCAATCCTTTTTCCTACGACCAAGGCTTAATGTCATGCCGGTATCATTGCCCGACCTATTGTTTAGAATCATAAATTGATTGTTTAGAACCATGAAATTAGTTGTAGTTCTCAACGTTTATCGACCTCATTCCTGATAGCAACAAGTGCCAATGTGCTATCTAGATACTTACATTTAGTATCTCGCTCAACTACAACAAAAATTCACACCATACCACTCGACGGAGGATACTATGAGCGGTGAGAGCAGATGCCCGTTTATGGGCGGAGTTCCGAAGTTCACGGCTGGTCATGGCACGTCTAATCGAGATTGGTGGCCGAATCAGTTGAATTTGAAGATACTTCACCAGCAGTCACCCCGGTCAAATCCGATGGGGGAGGCGTTTAACTACGCTGAGGCGTTCAAAACCCTCGACTATGCTGCCCTGAAGGCCGACCTCTTTGAGCTGATGACCACCTCTCAGGACTGGTGGCCAGCTGACTATGGTCATTATGGGCCTCTCTTCATTCGCATGGCCTGGCACAGTGCAGGCACCTACCGCATTGGCGATGGTCGTGGCGGCGGCGGCACCGGCAACCAGCGATTTGCGCCGCTCAACAGTTGGCCTGACAACGCCAACCTCGACAAAGCGCGTATGCTGCTATGGCCAATTAAGCAGAAATATGGCGAAAAAATTTCATGGGCCGACTTGATGATTCTGGCTGGAAACTGTGCCCTGGAGTCTATGGGATTCAAAACCTCGGCTTTGCGGGCGGGCGGGCAGACATTTGGGAACCCGAAGAAGATATCTATTGGGGCGCTGAGACCGAATGGCTGGGGGACAAGCGCTACAGCGGCGATCGCGAACTGGAAAGTCCGCTGGGCGCGGTACAAATGGGTCTGATCTATGTGAATCCCCAAGGGCCAAACGGCAACCCTGACCCAGTCGCATCAGGGCGAGACATTCGTGAAACCTTCGGGCGAATGGCCATGAACGATGAGGAAACCGTAGCCCTTACGATTGGCGGACATACCTTCGGTAAATGTCACGGCGCGGGTGCAGAGTCGATGGTGGGGCCAGAACCGGAGGGTGCCAGCATTGAAGAGCAGGGTTTTGGTTGGAAGAACAGCTTTGGTACTGGGAAAGGCGCTGATACCATCACCAGTGGCATTGAAGGCGCCTGGACTACCAACCCAGTGCGATGGGACAACAACTACCTCGAAAACCTGTTTGGCTATGAGTGGGAACTGGTGAAAGCCCTGCCGGGGCGCATCAGTGGTCGCCTCAGGGGGGAGCTGGCGCGGGTACGGTTCCAGATGCCCATGACCCCACCAAGCGGCACGCCCCGATCATGACCACGGCGGACATGGCCATGAAGATGGATCCTATCTACGAGCCGATCTCGCGGCGCTTCCTTGAACACCCGGATCAGCTGGCCGAGGCCTTCGCCAAGGCATGGTTCAAGCTGACCCATCGCGACATGGCCCTCGCTCGCGCTATCTGGGGCCAGAGGTGCCAGCAGCGGAGTTTTTGTGGCAAGATCCCGTTCCCGCCGTCACTCACGAGTTGATTGATGAGCAGGACATCGCGGCGCTCAAAACCAAGATCCTCGCTTCGGGTCTGTCTGTTTCCCAGCTGGTTTCCACGGCCTGGGCTGCCGCATCAACGTTTCGTGGATCTGATAGGCGGGGTGGCGCAAACGGGGCGCGCCTTCGTCTTGCACCGCAGAAGGATTGGGAAGTCAACCAGCCCACCCAACTGCCCATCGTGCTACAGACGCTTGAGGGCATCCAACAGGAGTTTAATGGCGAGAAGCAGGGGTCACGGCTTGGCAATATCCAGAAGGTATTCCATAGCTCGCAGTCAAGCGGGAAGAAGGTTTCCCTGGCAGACTTGATCGTTTTAGGCGGGTGTGCCGGTGTCGAGCAAGCCGCGAAGAATGCTGGTTATGAGGTGACGGTTCCCTTCCAGCCTGGGCGTACCGATGCGTCGCAGGAGCAAACGGATGTGCAATCCTTTGCCGTCCTCGAACCGAAGGCAGACGGGTTCCGCAACTACCTCAACGGTGACCACACCCTATCAGCGGAGGAGTTGCTGGTGGATCGGGCGCAGTTGCTGACGCTGACCGCCCCTGAAATGACGGTGCTCGTCGGTGGCCTGCGGGTGCTGAATACCAACTTTGGTGGTACCCAGCACGGTATCTTCACTAAGCGGCCTGAGACGCTAACCAATGACTTCTTCGTGAACCTGCTCGACCTGGGTACGACCTGGCATGCAACGTCTGAAACTAAGGACGTGTTTGAGGGGCACGATCGCAAAACGGGCGACCTCAAGTGGACTGGCACCCGAGTTGATCTCATCTTCGGTTCAAATTCTCAGCTCCGAGCCTTGGCAGAAGTTTACGGATGTGCGGACTCGCAGCCGAAATTTGTGCATGACTTTGTGGCGGCATGGGACAAGGTGATGAACCTTGATCGCTTTGACCTGGCCTAGTGGAAAGGCTGTAGGCTGATCATCACATCACTATTCAGGAAACAGCCGATGGATGACAACGCATTTCTCCAGGCGCTTAGCCCAGATTCCATGGTGACTCAGCCCGATCACAAAATCAAGCTCAAGGATTTTGATCCAGGTTTTACCGGCAAGTTCACCAAGTCGGAGGCTAAGGAGTGGCTTCCGTTTGGCGTTCAGGAACTAGCCCGCTATCAGGATATGCTCTATGCCCAAAACACCTATGCCCTGCTGCTGATTTTTCAAGCGATGGATGCCGCAGGCAAAGATAGCACCATCAAGCACGTGATGTCAGGGGTTAACCCCCAGGGTTGCCAGGTGTATAGTTTTAAGCAGCCCTCCGCTGAAGAGCTCGATCACGACTACTTGTGGCGTTCCTTTAAGGCTTTGCCAGAGCGAGGCCGAATTGGCATTTTTAACCGCTCTTACTACGAAGAGGTTCTGGTCGTTCGCGTTCATCCTGAAATTTTAGCGCAGCAGCAGTTGCCCGTTAGCACTCAGGGTAAACAGATCTGGCAGCAGCGGTTTGAAGATATTAATAACTTTGAAAAATACCTGGTTAACAACGGTATTTTGGTGATGAAATTTTTCCTTAACGTGTCGAAGAAGGAACAAAAGAAACGATTTTTAGAGCGCATTGATCGGCCTGAAAAAACTGGAAATTCTCCCTATCTGATGCCAAAGAGCGGGGCCATTGGGCCGATTACATGGCGGCCTATGAGGATGTTTTTAACCACACCAACACAGAATGGGCTCCTTGGCATATTATCCCCGCAGATAATAAGTGGTTTACCCGGCTAGCGGTAGCTAGTTTCATCTACCATCGGCTCCAGTCGCTGAACCTGGCCTATCCGGTGATGGAGGAAGACCATCTTCAGGAGCTACAAAAAGCCAAGGTGGTGTTGGAGAGTGAGGGGGATTAGTAAGGGGCGATTTTGGGTTTTGAATTTTGGGAATAGGTGATGGGTGGTGGGTAACTGTTATCTCATCCCCCCTCAAGTTCGCTTCATTATCCCTATGAGTCAAACAGCGCAAAGGGAAAGGGGCCGTAGGTGCCTACTAGCTCTGCCACCTCTGATTCTGAGGTGTGGAAGGTAACTAGCACGCCGCGAGAGGTGCCGCTGTAGTCATCTAAATACCAGGCTCCTTTCAGCGTGTTGAACTTGAGATACACGGCACCCTCTCGGTCAGGCAGGTTTAGGGAGACGGTGACACCAAAGGCGGCTAGGAAGGCTTCCATCGCGGTTTTGCCCTCGGTCAGTGTGCTGGCGCAGATGCCCAGGGTTTGATACTCCGATAACTCATTGAAGAAGCGTAGATCTTCGCAGATCTGAGCCTGTTGCTCTGGGCCAAGCTGAGGCGGCGTGGTCAGGCAGCTAAACTGGTTCAGGCGTTTACGAACAGCCGCAATATCAGAAGCAGTTGGGTTAATGGATACCATAGGACGTTTCCCTAATGACTAAGGGGCAGTTTTGGGCTTACTAGCCATTAGCCTGACTGTCAGAGGTGCTGCCAGTATGACCTATCACGTTCGAGTGATGGATATGCCGTCGAGCGATCGCCCCCGCGAACGGCTGCTATCGGCAGGGGCCAAAAGCCTGTCCACCGCTGAACTGCTGGCCATTCTGCTGGGCACCGGGCAGGGGCCGGGCAAACTCTCTGCCGTGGGGCTAGGGCAACTCATTCTGCAAGAAATGGGTAAGAATCAGCGGGATCCATTAACCGCTCTGCGCGATGTCACCGCCCACGACCTGGAGCAGATTTCTGGCATTGGCCCGGCTAAGGCAACCACTATTTTAGCGGCCATTGAGCTAGGCAAACGGGTGCTCCAGGCTATTCCACCAGAAAAAACCGTGGTGGATGACCCGGCGATCGCCGCTGCCGCCCTCAGCCACGACCTGATGTGGCAAGCCCAGGAGCGGTTTGCCGTTGTGCTGCTGGATGTGCGCCATCGTTTGCTAGGGACTAAAGTCATCACTATTGGTACCGCCACCGAAACCCTGGCCCACCCCCGCGAAATTTTTAAGGAAGTGATCCGTCATGGGGCTGTGCGCTGCATCGTGGCGCACAACCATCCCAGCGGCAACCTGGAACCGAGTCCAGAGGATGTATCCTTGACTCGCCAACTACTCCAGGGGGCGCAAATTTTGGCTATCCCAGTGTTAGATCATTTGATTATCGGCAATGGCGACTACCGCAGCCTGCGCCAAACCACCCAACTCTGGCAAGAAACACCCCAGGACGTTTAAGGCAGCAAAGTTGGAACGCCCTTTATAGCCAGCCGTGAAATTAACGGCTGGCCTTCTCCCTCTAATGGGCTAAAGTCGAGTCAAAAAACCAAGGTTCTAGCCAATGCTTTAGGCAGCTAGGGCAGCGAGCAAATCATCAGCCAGGTCAAAATTAGCCGTTACCGATTGCACATCCTCTAAATCTTCCAGCGCATCCATGAGTTTTATCAGCAAGCGGGCGTGGTTCGGATCATCCACCTGAACTGTGTTGCTTGGCATCCACCGTAGCTCACTCTGCTGCACCGAGTAGCGATGGGCTTTAAGGGCTGTGTCAAGCTGTTCCAGGTCGTTAGGGGCACAGAAAACCTCGGCTCCAGGGGTATCTTCATCCAACTCAAGCAGCTCGTAGGACTCGGCTCCACCTTCCATCGCCGCTTCCAAAAGGGTTTCCTCATCACCGGGCGAGGCAATAGTGACAACTCCTTTTTGGTCAAACATCCAGCCTACGCAGCCCGTTTCACCCAGGTTGCCGTTACTTTTGCTGAAGGCGGCCCGCAGGTCGGCGGCGGTGCGGTTGCGGTTATCAGTCAACGCTTCAATGAGAATAGCCACCCCACCGGGGCCATAGCCCTCGTAGCGGATAGCTTCGTAACTGTCGTCGGCACCGAGTTGGCCAGCTCCTTTGGCAATGGCGCGGTCGATATTGTCGTTAGGCACTCCAGCGGCCTTGGCCTTGTCGATCGCGGTTCTAAGCTGAAAGTTGCCTGCCGGGTCTGGCCCACCCAGCCGGGCCGCCACAATAATCTCTCGCGACATCTTGGCGAATACTTTGCCTTTAACCGCATCTACCCTGGCCTTTTGGCGCTTGATGTTGGCCCACTTACTATGACCTGCCATACCTCACAAAGGGATCACTGCATTTCTGATTCTATACTGCTGGCTTAAAGGGGCGACAAGTGGCTTGACTGGGCGGAATTCGTCTTCAGAATATAGGAGCTAGGAGGCAGGAGCCAGAATATAGGAGCTAGAAGCTAGGAGGCAGGAGCCAGGAGCTAAGAGCCAGGAGTCAGAAGAATGAAAACTCCTGGCTTCTGCCTCGTTCAGGATTTTGTACCTTAAGTCAATACCTGTGGTTAGCCGGTGGAATTCTAGCTCTCCACGGGCTTGATGACGAATTGGTGAACGAGATAGTCAATTTTCCATGACATCAAGAATTTTACTTAAACCCTTTTCAGGCAAGGCTTTTAGCCGTTTGAGCTGTCGTCAACTCAGGCAACAGCCCTTGACAATTCTGAAAACCGTAGCGTAATATACAGAAGGAAATTGAAATTCGTTCATCTCTCTCACTGCTTTCCATCGGATCAGAGAGAGACGGAAGTAGGGGCTGATCCCCCCGAAGGAACGCGCCCCAATGGTTGGATCAAATCTTCTTGATCTTTTTGGAGGCGACATTATGAAACTCACCTATCGCGGCATTAGTTACGATTACACTCCTCCCACTGTGGAGATGAAGACTATTGACGAAGTTGGCAAGTTCCGTGGCGTTGATATTCGGTTCCGCACGGTTAAAAAAGCTCCGGTTCAACAGCCGACTTTGGATCTGGTTTATCGCGGCGCGGCCTACAGCACCGGTACCCCCGCAGTGGCTGATGTCACTCCTGAGGTTGCTCCAGCTGCGCCGGTTGCCGCTGGCGTTACCCTCGGCGCTGAAGATAAGGCCCGCCTGATGATGATGAATCGTCATCGTTCCGTTAAGCAACGTCAACAATCTATGTTGGCTCGCCTGGCGACTGAAGTTGGTTTACCTGCTGATGCGGCCAAGTATTGGAACCATATTCAAGGCAAGGTGCATCCCAGCTTCTGGGCTACTTACAGCCGTAGTGCTGCCGCCGTTAGCTAGTAGTAAGCACCCTTGAGGTTGAGGACTGGTGAATAGGTTGTTTCTTGTAAGCCCCTTAAACCAGGTTTCGACCGCTTAGTTGCTGTGGATCTCACACACTAATCTAACCAAATGCCAGTTCCTGAGCTTTGTTGTCAGGAACTGGCATTTACTTAGTTCCTAATTGGGTCAGGTCATCGCTTCTTTCCAGGGCAATCTGCCTGCTTAGCCAGAGCACGGGCAAAAGCCCCACTATGATAATCATCAGAGCGGGTGCTGAGGCTTCAATTAGGCGTTCGTCGGCAGCGTACTGGTATACTCGCACGGCCAACGTATCAAAATTGAAGGGGCGGATGATCAGGGTCGCTGGTAGTTCTTTCATGACATCTACGAATACCAGCATGGCGGCGGTTAGCAAGCTGCTTCGCAGTAGGGGAACGTGAATTTTGGCGAGGGTTGCTTGGGGGTTTTGACCCAGGCTGCGGGCGGCTTCATCGAGGGAGGGTTTGATTTTGCTTAGGCCAGACTCTATGGCCCCAAAGGAAACGGCCAAAAACCTGACAAGATAGGCAAAGATTAAGGCTACGATGGTGCCGCTCAGGAGTAGCCCGGTGGAGAAGCCAAAGGTGGTTCTCATCCAGGCATCAATGGCATTATCAAGCTGAGCCAGGGGAATTAGGGTGACCCACCGCGAATA
>JAAUUR010000063.1 GCA_012031045.1 Leptolyngbyaceae cyanobacterium SM2_5_2 | reverse complement strand
CTGCTGCGCACGGGCAAAGCCCTACCCCCAGCCCCTACTCCCAAAATGGGAGCAGGGGAGCCAGATTCAAAGTCCCTCTCCCGCTCTGGGAGAGGGATTTAGGGTCAGGGTCTACCAAAGTGGGATGCACCCAAGAGGAAAGCCCTCTGGCTAAATCTCCCTTCCAAGCTTGGAAGAAGAATTTAGCTAGAGGGCTAAGTCTGACAACGAATTATTTCACCGACAGTCTCTATTCTGTTCAGCCCAGACTACATTAGCTATTGGACATTTTCCTTGGAGGTAATGAGTGTTTCTGTATCGTGAACAGACACGATGAACTGACCACTGCCTTCAGGTTGTAGGCTGCTGACCACCAGGGTGTACCAACCATCTTCAGGTAGGGTGAAATTAACCAGGGCATTCCGATCTGTTTGCCCCCTAGCAATGACGTTGCCCGACGCATCCAATAAAACCAAGTACGGATCAAACTCAGCGTGCTGTAGGGCCACGGTCACCGTCTGGTTAGCACGGCCTTGAAACTGGAAGTCTTGGCAACGTTGGCCTCCTTCAAAGCAAGGGCGAGTGCTACGGTCAAGGGCACCCCGTTCCACTAAAACTGGTTCAGTGGCCCGCAGTTGGTAGCGTCCGTCGCGGTTGCTCTGGCTGGCTTTGGCAATTACTGAATAGGTGCCATTTTCCGGCAGCTTTTCTAGCACGATGGCGGCCTGGTTACGTCCCTGGCTACGGGATTGCCCGACAACTTGCCCAGAGGGGCTGACCAGTAGTAAGTCAACGCTCATGTCCGGACTGCTCAGGTCAATCATTACACCTTGCCCGGCTTCAGCCGTAAAGGTGTAAACATCGGCTAGGGTGCTGTCGCCACAGACAGCACTATCGCCCGCTTGCAAAATGCCGCCAATAGTCTGGCCATTCAACGCCAGGGCCTGGGTCAAGTGACCACTATCTGGGTTGCTACCTGGCATAATATCCTGGCCGATGAGCGCCGGTTCGCCATTTTGGTAAGCGGTTACAAAGGCTTGCACCTTATCCACGGCTACCGCAAAGAACATGCCATTGACATTGCGCCCACCGAACGTCTCAATTCCTTTGGTAGCAATGCCAATCAATTTGCCATCGTGGCTGACAACGGCTCCCCCAGAGTTGCCTGGGCTAATAGCACCATCGAATTGAACTAACCCGTCTCGGTGGTGTAAGTTGCTAACGATGCCGCTGGTAATGGTCGCTGAATCAGAGGGCAGCGCGCCAGGGAAACCAATGGCAAACACCTGCTGAGTTTTGTGTACCTGAGTAATATCGCTAAGGGGCATTACGGGCAGGTTGCTCTGATTGACCTTAATCAAGGCCAGGTCTAAACAACCGGAATAGCCAAGAGCTACTACCTCAGCCGGCACCGCTCGACCCCGCAGGGTCACATTTACCTGGCGCGCCCTTCTACCACGTGGGCATTAGTGACAATCAGACCATTGCTTTCAATAATCACGCCGCTGCCGCCTCCTTGGTCAGTTTCAATGTGGACCACTGCGTTTTCGGCGGCTTCCAGGCTGTGGCTTTGAGCCAGGGCCTGGCGAGCGGAGGAAAGTTGGGGTGTGGTCAGGGCCATTTCGCTGAGGCCGGTGCCGACGATAGCGGCCTGGAGAGCCAGAACGCTGGACAGCATTAGACGGCGGGCACGGCGAGAGAGTTGGAGAGACACGGTACAGGTCATGGCAGGAAGTCCTTGAGTGTGTAAGAGGTGAAGCAACAGAGGAGACCATCAGGAATGGTTGGGCTGCCCTGGGGCAGGGTTATTCCTGTTGTTTGCACTGTAGGAGAATGGCCAGGGCGACTCACGTACCCTTTCTGCCAGGGGCATTTCGGTTTATGGAGAGAGAATTTGTTGAAATGTGCAAGCTTCTAGTCAAGGCATTGGGTGCAAAGAATCCTGAATGGGTAGATAACCCATAACCAAAGGCTTTTAGGATAAAGCCATAGAATCAGGGTGATAACGATGCAGGGATATGGAATCTGGTCAGGTTTAGGAAGCCTGGGGAGTTGGCTAGCTTTGGCCCTGGCCTGCCAGGCCCAAGTGTGGCCTGATGAGAGTTTGGGGCCAGAATCCTCAACCTTAGAGTCTGAGGGTCGCGTCAATGGCCTGCCTGCTCTGTTGATTGAGGGTGGGGCGCAGCGTGGGCAGAATCTCTTTCACAGTTTTTTGGAGTTTAATGTTGACTTACAGCAACGGGTCTATTTTGCTAATCCTGCAGCAGTTTCTAACATCTTCACCCGCATTACCGGCAGCCACCCTTCGGAAATTTGGGGCACGTTGGGGGTAGATGGTGAGGCCGATCTCTATCTCCTGAATCCCAATGGATTTCTCTTTGGGGCTACAGCTACTCTGGATATCGCCGGTTCCCTAATGGTCAGCACTGGTGAGGATCTCCCCTTTGCTGATGGATTTCGTTATCCAGCCACACCGACCCAAACCTCAGACGTCTTGACGATGAGCGTTCCTCTAGGCCTACAAACTGGCCTGCCGATCCAGGGCACCATTCGTAACGTCGCTCAAATCGCGTTTAATCCTGAACAATCTCTAACGTTTCTAGGCCATCGAGTTGAGCATTTCGGTAGTCTGGCAAGTCCTGGGGGAACGCTGCAACTTTTAGGCGATACAGTGACGGTAGGCGAAACCGCCACTCTCGATGTTTCGGCCCCTAACGGCGGGGGGGAACATCCTGATTGGCGGGGCGTTTCAGGGTGATGACTCCCGACCTGCGGCCAGAGTTACCCAGGTGGCATCGGGAGCTATCTTGCGGGCCGATGCGCTAGATCAGGGAAATGGCGGATTGATTGTAGTGTGGGCCGATGAAGCTACCCAATTTCCTGGGAACAGCCAACGCGAGAGGTGGTGCCAATAGCGGCAACGGCGGTCTGGTGGAGATTTCTGCCGTGGGCCGACTGCACTACAACGGACAGGCCGATACCCGCGCCCCTCAAGGCACTGTGGGTCTGTTGCTGCTTGATCCTACAACCCTTGAGATAGTAGCCGTTGGTGAAGATACGACGGATCTAACCCTAGTCGATGAGTTTGGCGATTCTGACCTTGACCCCGCTACCCAAAGAACTCGGATTGCCGCTAGTGCGCTGGAAACGGCCCTGAGCAATGTGGTGCTACAGGCTACCGAAGACATTATCGTTAATGCCGATGTGTTTATGATCATCCCCGGTGTAGGGCTGACGGCCCAAGCCGGTCGAGATATTATCGTGAATCGATATATTCAGGCCGCAGGTGGTGGAGACTTGAGCTTTCTAGCCGGGCGAAACCTGACGTTCAATAGCACTGATGCTTACGCCTGGAGCTATGGCGGCGACATCGTGCTGAACGCGGGTGAAACAGTGTCTCTCTTGAGCGGAGCCCAGGCTGATACAGCCCCCTTTGATGGCGACAGCGGCAATCTAAATCTTGCCGCTCAGCGCCTAATCATGACCGATGGGTCGCAACTTAAAACCGGTCCATTTTTTAGTGGGGCTGGGGGTAATTTAACCATAAATGTAGCGGATGCTATAGAGCTTTCCGGAATTGGCTTTGATGGCTCTGGAAATTTTGGCTCTACGGGTTTTATTGCCAGCAGTTTGTTATTTGGAAGTACAGGCACCAGCGGTACCATTACTGTTCAAGCTCCGACTATTAGGTTATTAAATGGAGCGGCCCTAGGGGCTCAAAGCCTGAATGATCAACCCGGCGGCCATATCACGGTTAGCGCACCTAATTTAATTCAAATTTCAGGTGTAGCCCCCTCACCTACAGGAGAATTCCGTAGCAGCATTTCAGCGTCTAGTAGCTCGAATGCGGCGGCTGGCCAGATTGCCTTACAAACCTCTCAACTTGTGATCGAAGGCGGGGGATTTGTTGGGGCCAGCGGCATGGGTTTATCCGGGCCTGGTGGAGTTGTAACGATTAATGCAGAGCAAATTCAAATGAATGGACGTTCTCCCTCGGGAGAACCCAGTGGTGTTTTTACTCGATCATTTACCTTGGCTGACGCCGGAGACGTTTTTATTAATAACTCTGGCAATATTACCTTAGATAATGGCGCTTTAATAGATGTATCATCCCTAGGATTTGGTGCCGGTGGACAGTTGAGTATCAAAACTCATGATTTAAAGCTAAATAATAACAGCATTATTTTTGCAGGTAGCCTCTTTGGAAGTGCAGATCGAGTCGATGTCGTAGCCTCTGGAACAGTTTCGCTAAATAATAATAGCACTCTCTTTGGAGATACCCTTGGTCAAGGATCCGGAGCAAGTATCTCTATTCAAACTGGCCGACTAGAGGTCTTTAATAGAAGTTTTATTTCTACGGCTACGCTTGAAGCAGGCGGAGGCGGTAACTTGAACATTCAAGCCTCTGAGGCTGTAGAACTGGCCAATGGATTTCTTAGCACAGGCACCTTTGATGCTGGCAATGGTGGCAATTTGATTATAAGAACGCCAACTCTATTAATTGATGAAGGATTAGTAGAGTCTAACTCTTTTGGGAGTGGAATTGCTGGCAATGTTGATCTCAATGTTGGGAACCTAATTATTCGTGACAGTGGCGAAGTTAGTGTTAGGGGATTTTCAGCAAATGCTAGAACTGGCAATATTTTGATTGTGGCTGATACTATTCTTCTCGAAAACGAAGGCAAAATTTTAGCTTCAGCGCCATCTACGAATGGTGGCAATATTGACCTGACGGCTAATCAGCGACTATTGCTGCGAGGCAACTCATTAATTTCAGCCAATGCGGGTGATCCGCTAGATTTGATTGCGCCCCCGCCAGGTACAGGAAATGGAGGTAACATTCGCATTTCTGCGCCCTTTGTCATTGCCGTGCGGGAGGAAAATAGCGACATTGTGGCTACCGCTTCGTTGGGCAATGGCGGGCGGGTGGCCATTGTCACTCGCGGGCTGTTTGGGCTTGAGTTTCGCGACCAGCGCACTCCCCTGAGCGACATTACTGCCAGCTCCGAGTTTGGTCTCAGCGGTACAGTAGACATTAATGCCCTGGATACCACGGCCATTGAAAACAGTCTGGTTGGGTTACCAGAGTTACCGTTAACTACCGACGCTCTGGTATCTGGCAGTTGCCTTGCTCCCCAGGAGGGAACTCCCAGCACCTTTGTGATTACAGGAGCGGGCGGCCTGCCAACCCAGCCCGATTCAGGCCGGGTGTCTACCTTTCCTACGGGTGAGGTGCGCGGCGTTGATGAACCCGCTGTAACAGAACAAATTCGACCCGTTTGGCAGCCCGGCGACCCTATTATGGAGCCAACGGGAGTTTATCAACTGGATAATGGTCGCTGGGTACTGGGACGCGCATGCCAATAAGTGGATGCTACCGGTTGACGTTACAGACAACTTGGCCGATAGTTTGAGCAGCTAAAGACTCAAATGGCCCGTTTTCTTATAAATCCCTGTAGATTCGATTGGTTTTTCTCTATCTACCATTCGCTGAGTGATGTATCTATTTCATGCTGTGCTGGGAGCTTTGGTGCTCGCTACCCAGCTTGTAAGTTTCGCCTATGCTCAAACTGAGGCTCCGCCGCCTAACCTACCGCTACCTGATCCCACGGAGCCGACTCGTCCGGTACCCCTAGACCCCCCAGTGCCGCCGCCGGTGCCACCTCAGGAACCGCTGCAAACTCCAGACCCTACAGAGCCAGAGACGCCAACCCTACCGCCTGAGCTAGAGGAGGAGCGCTTTCCCATCGACCGCATTGACGTTCTGGGCAGCAGTGTTTTAGAAGCCGAAATTGCTGCTCTGGTGGAACCTTTGGAAGGGCAGGAGCTTTCCCTGGCGCAGCTTTTAGACCTGCGGACGGCGATTACCAACCTGTACATTCAAAACGGCTACCGCACATCGGGGGCGTTTTTGCCTGTCGGGCAGGATTTGAGCAGTCGAGTCGTGCAGATACAGGTGGTTGAGGGTAGCGTGGAGGCGATTCAGATCAATGGGTTGACGCGGCTACGGGAGGGCTATGTGCGCGATCGCATCGCCCTCGCCACTGATCCACCGCTCAACATCCCTCGCCTGGAAGATGCCCTGCGCCTATTGCAGATTGATCCACTACTGGAACGAATAGATGCAGAACTGACAGCGGGTACTCGTCCTGGCCAAAACCTGTTAATTCTTGACCTGGTAGAAGCTGACCCCTTTGAGGTAGCGCTAACGGTAGACAACACGCGCTCGGTCAGCATTGGCTCTGTGCAGGGTGAGGCTCTGGCGTTCCATCGCAACGTACTTGGGTTTGGGGACTTCGCCAGTGCCCGCTACAACTACACCGAAGGCTTAAACCTCTATGAGCTGCGCTACGGCCTTCCTCTTAACGCCTACGATGGCACCCTGCAAGTACGCTACGAAAATGCCGACAGCAACATCGTTACACCCCAATTTGTGGATGCAGGCATTCGCAATGAGAGCGAAACTTTTTCGATTTACTACCGACAACCCCTGACCCGCTCCATCAACCAGGAATGGGCCTTGGGCTTGGCGCTGGATATCCGAGAAAGCCGCAGCTTTATTCTTAACGACATTCCTTTCTCCTTTCGGTGGGGCCAGAGAATGGGGTGGCCAAGGTCAGCGCGCTGCGGTTTTCCCAGGAATGGCTGGCGCGGGATACGAATCGGGTATTGGCCGCGCGATCGCAATTTAGCCTGGGGTTGGATCTCTTCAACGCCACCGTCAACGATACCGGCACCGATGGTCGGTTCTTTGCCTGGTTGGGTCAGTTTCAGTGGGTTCAGCAACTCTCGCCAGGGTTGCTCTTAGTGTCGCGGCTGAATACCCAACTCACCCCCGACTCGTTGCTGCCCCTGGAGCGATTCAGCGTTGGTGGCATTGATACGGTGCGCGGCTATGCCCAAAACCAGATCGTTACCGATAACGCCGTGATTGGCTCTGTCGAGCTGCGCATTCCCCTATCGGCGATTCCTAACGAGTTGCAACTGATCCCCTTCATTGATGCCGGAACCGGCTGGAATAACCAGACTGAGAACCCTAACCCTTCGGTGCTGGTGGGAACGGGGTTGGGGGTACAGTGGCAGCCCAGTCGCGATATCAACCTGCGCCTGACCTACGGCTTGCCGCTGATTGGAGTACCCAACCGGGGCAATTCGCTGCAAGAGAATGGCATTTACTTCTCGTTTACCTACCAACCGTTTTAGACCGATATTCACCCACTCTGGCCATTAGACCTCTCCAGAAAAGATTGCTGATGGGCTCGTAGTAAGGGCTTCAGCCCTTATTCTGGCAATTATTGGAGAGGTCTATTAGCTAACTCGCTGGGGCAGCTACTTTGCAGAAAAGTGCAAAGCATCTGGCCACAAACTGAGGTTCAATTCTCCTTCAAGTGTCTTAAATTTTAGGGTGTGTGATGCCCCTGAACCCTTTGGCTGGTGTCTGGCCTAGAGACATGGAGAACGGCTAATTGACTGAGCTATTTGACCCCATACCCGATTCAGAACAACTGTTGCGCTGGTGGCACCAGCATCAGACCCAATGGCTGGCCAGCGAAGCTGATGCGGTTCGCAACGGTCTGTTGCAAGACCTGTTTGCCGTTCGCCGCCAGCTAGAGCTGATGGCTGGGGATGATATCCATACCCTAGCTACCGTTGAACACCTCTACGATGCCCTAGAAAACCTGGGCGACCGGCTTAGCTCTCCCTACGGGCAGGAGTCTTTGCCCCTGGCCATGCAGCACGCCCTAAAAGGCTGGCCTTCTGAGCTGGCCCTTGAGGCCAGACTCCCTAACCGCTGGCCCGTTGAGCCCATAGAATATGTCACCCTTGTACTCTCGGTACTGGAACACCTGAGAGAAACCCTGGTCGCTCTGCCTAACCTGCCCCAGGCTTGCACCGTGGAACTGGCTGAGAGACAGGAACATAAACAGCTAACCGTGCAACTTAACCTTCAGACGCTACCCTCAACGCTTGAGGGCTGTAATTCAGCAGATTGGGCCTATCACTTGTCTACCTTTGAGTCCATCACGGGTGGTCAGGCACGCTGCACCCACACAGACCATGCTGTGCTATGGCAATTGACCTGGTAGATTGCTCTTATTGAAGCTTTATCGTGACGTATTCCAAAACCCATGGCTAACCCCCAGACCCGCCAACAATTGCTCGTCGTCGATGATCACGAGGCTGTCCTCGGTGGTACGGTTGCCGCTCTACAGCAGGAGTACCCCGATGCCGATATTCGTACCGCCCGCACAGCCCAGGAGGTCAAAGCGAGTCTTGCCACCGTGCGGCCTGCGCTGGTCGTGATGGATTTATCTATCCCTGAAAACCTGGCGATCCCTCCCAGACCGAAACCGGAATTGGCCTACTGCGATCGCTGATGCAGCAGTACCCAGACCTCAACATTGTGGTGCAGAGTGCCCATGTGAAATCGCTAGTGCGGCTCAAACCGGCGATCGCCAACCACCAGGGCGGGTTCACCATCGTCGATAAAAATTTGCCCTGCGCGAAATGCTGATCAAGGTTGAGTGGGCTTTGCAGGGCATTATCTACACCCCTAAGGATATGCGGACAGCATTGGAGGTCAAGCCTGAATGGTTAACGGTGCTGCAACTGGCTTTTCAAGATGGGCTGCAAGATAAGGCGATCGCCGAACAGATGAATGTCTCCGAACGCACCGTGCGCCACTACTGGACTAAGGTGCAAGATGCCCTCGATGTCTACCCTGACCCCGGCAAAAATATTCGCATTCAGACCGAGATTCGCGCCCGCGAAGAGGGGCTGATTGACTAATTTCGATCATAAGATCCCAGGGTTCTGCCTTAACCTTGGCTAAATGCCCAGGTCTGCCGCCAGAACCCTGGGATCTCGCCCACCTACCCTACTCACAGGCCCGGCTCAACACCAGCCGCCCATTTGGTAACCGATACACCCCATCCGGCTCTTGAATCGTCGCCTCTGGGGCGCTGCCTGGCTCCAGATTGCGCACCACCCCGGTGGGAAACGCCGACACAATCGCTTGCCCTGGCTGGTTCGGCAACCCGCCTGCGCCGGTAATCACAAACGCCCCCAGGTCTTCGCCCTCGGTGCGGGCAATGCAGCTGCAGCGGTGAGGGCGGCGGTGTCGGTATGGTGTCGGCGAGGGAGGTGAGGCTGTTAAGCCTATAAAAGCTCATCCCCTGGTAACGGCTCAACATCCGGCACTCGTGCCAAAATTTGCGCTAACTGTTCTTCATTAGCTGTTTCGGCTTGGGTATTTAACCAGGCAGCCAGATCAGGCTCGTTGGTCCAGTCAGCCAGGGCTTCTTGTAGCTTGGTCAGTTGCTCAATAGAGAGAGCCTGTACCGCCGTCGCCGCCCGGGGGGACAATACTCCTAACTGGGTGGTTAACTGTTCTACTGCTGCCGCTAGCTGTTGCTGCTGCTGCATTAGCCAGGTTTGCACGTCTGAGCAGTTAGTAAACTCTAGCAGGGCTTCCCCTAAGGACTCAATCTGGGCTAGGGAGAGGGTGACCACAGCGGAGCGAGTAGCCCCTGGCAAAGCCCCTACCCGACGGCTCAAGAGTCGCAGCACCAGCGCTAGCGCTTCCTGTCGCCGCCCTTCCTGTCGCCCTTCCTGAAGCCCTTCCTGCCAGCCTTCGGCTTTGATGTCTTGATAGATGACGGACTCTTGCATCAGTTCCCTCCTCAGAATTTGCTGAATCAGGTCTTTGTCTAATACTAACCCGGCCAGAATGGCGGCTGAGGCGGCGACGTTGCTCTGGGTGCGGCGATCGGTAATGGTGTCGATTTCCGTCGCCACTTGACGCAATAACTGGGCCGGATCGTCGGTTTGGGTGAGCGGGGCCAGGGGTAACAGGCCCGGTTGATTGAGGAAAAGAGCGGCAGGTTGTTCCCACAGGCGCACGACTTCAAATTCGTGGTGGGTGCCGGGCACTTCAAAGGTGGTTTGGTAGACCGCCTCGGACTGGCTGGGCATTAGGTAAATGACAACCTGGCGCATGGCTTTGTGGGGAAAGCGCCGGTAGACCCGCAGGCGGTAGTCAATCATCCTGAAGGCCATGGTGGGGTCGGGTCGGGACTGAAATTCCAGATGCAGGATGGTGTCGGGAGATTGTAGGAGAATCAGCGCATCGGCGCGGATCGGTTCTAGGGAGAGTTCGGCGGGGCTGAGTTCGGTGAGGGGAATGGGTGCGCCCAGCAGCCAGGCGGCAAAGTCGGCGGAAAAGGTTTCGACCAGGAACTTGCAGACGGTGTCAAACATGGGGTGCAATCTAGCATGGCTATTGGAGAGCTATGGTTACGAAAAACAAACGACTCAGCAGCAGGGGCAGCCGTGCTAACAAGTTTCTGTCACCGCATCGGGTTAGTTGAATACTGAAGCCAGGGTCAACGTCATTCTGAAAGCGGCCAGGTTAGGATAAGACCCAGGTTAGGATAAGATGTTGTCTATGCAGAACGATTGCACCATGAAGTTGAGTTTGGGCAAAGGATCATTTCCCTGGTCGATCACCCAGTTCATGCTAGCCACGGCGACCGGGCTATTGGGAGCGGCGGTTATGCTTACCGGCACGGTACACCCCGCCACTGCCCAGTCATCTCCACGGGTGGCCGCCTCTGAGCCGACCGCTCAGCCGACCGCTCAGCCCGATCTTGAGCCCTCCAATGAGAGTCTACCGCCTCAGCCCTCTACTCCTACGGTCCCCATCGACCTGGCCAGCTACGCCTACGAAGATCTCTTTGCCATTGGGTTCCCCGATGGGTGGCAGGTAACTGAGCAGTCGGCCTCTCCCCAGGTAACGGCCCTGGCGCCGGCTACGGCAGGCACCACACCCATGCGCACCGAAGTAACCTGGCATGAAATGCCTCCTAGAGAAATTGTCCCCCAAGCCCTGCAGACTATTCAAAGCAGCGGCTACACCGTCGCCCGCTACGACGCCATCAATGTGGACAACACCACCGCCCTGCGCATTTGGCTAACCGACCTACCCGCAGCAGGTTTACCCAATGCGTTTATGACCTACGTGGGCTACCAGAATGCTACGGCTGTAATCGTGAGCTACTACGGAGATCCCACTACCGATTTAGACAACCTGCTCAGCGGTATCCATCAATCCTTCGAGCGCCTAAACCAAGAGTAAGCACGCAAAGGAGTATGAGAAATAAGCCCTAACCCGCCATGCCCAGGAGAGGAAATCCAAAATTCAAAGTCCTGCCATGCTCCCCATCCTTGCTATCGTTCACCAATCTGTGTCTAACCCAGGTCTAATTGGTACCGTGCTGGCTGACCTGGGCTACGGTGTGGTTCCTGTGCCTACAGTCTGCAATTCCACCCAGAAATCACCACCACTATGATTAACCACTGGACCACCGACGGAGCCGAGCAGTTGACCCACCCAGGCGCTCAACGTCGGGTTTACCACTTGAGTCAGCATCGCCTGTACCGACAGCAGGTTGAGGGCTGGCTACGTCACTTTTTAGCCCAGTGGGGCAAGTGTTCAAAAACCGAAGGATGAAGACTTAACCACCGTCTTTTGCCGTAGCATGACAATAGGGCGTGTAGGTGAATGGGTTGGCATATACCGGCATAGTTAATCCGATCCGGCCAGCCAACGGGTGAAGTCAATTGGCACAGGGGAGTTCTGTGAAAATTGGAGTTATAGGTACTGGACTGATGGGCGCTCCTATGGTCCTGCGGCTGCTCTCCTCAGGGCATCGGGTTTGGGTTTACAACCGCACTCCATCGCGGCTGAAGTCCCTAGAATTGGCAGGCGCTACGGTTTGTGCAACCCCCCTAGCCTTGGCCCAGACGGTAGACTCGGTCATTTTAATGTTGACCGATTTCCAGGCCATCCAGTCCTTGCTGCTGGATGATTTGGCCTCCTCAACCGCCCAGCCGACCGCATTGCCACTGGCTGGCTGCACCATCATTCAAATGGGAACCATTGCCCCAACCCAAAGTCAGGCCTTGGCCAAGGGGTTTGCCCAGGTTGGTGCGAGTTATCTAGAAGCCCCCGTATTGGGCAGCATTCCCGAAGCCAAAAACGGCAAGCTGATTGTTATGGTGGGGGCCGAGGCCGACCAGTATCAGCGTTGGCAGCCGCTACTGGCAGATCTGGGTACCTCGGTTTACCACGTTGGCCCAGTGGGTACGGCGGCAGCCCTGAAGCTGGCCATGAACCAACTGATTGGCTCTTTGACGGCGGCCTTTGCCCAAAGTTTGGCCCTGGTTCAGCAAGTGGGCCTGGATGTGGATACCTTTATGGCGGTGGTGCGCCAAAGCGCCCTCTATGCCCCCACCTTTGACAAAAAACTTCAGCGCATGCAAACCCGCAACTTTGCTGACCCTAACTTTCCTGCCAAACACTTGCTCAAGGATATGAGCCTGTTTATTGAGGCGGCTCAGGCTCTGGGGGTGGATACGCTACCAGCCGAAAGCATTCGCCAGATTATTGCCCAGGCCGTAGATGCCGGGTTTGGCGATGATGATTATGCCGCACTCTTCAACATCATTAACCCTGAGTAACGGCCTATGATGCAAATTCGTGCCGTGGTGTATGGGGTGGTGCAGGGCGTGGGGTTTCGCTACCATGCCCAAAAGGTGGCGCAGCAGCTTGGCGTTACTGGGTTTGTGCGGAATTTAGCCGATGGCAGTGTTGAGGTTGTTGCCGCAGGCCATGAGGCCCAGGTTAACGCGCTGCTAGACTGGGCTCACCAAGGGCCAGCCAATGCCCAGGTGAGCCGAGTGGAAGTAGCGCCGTGGACTGGATTAACAACCTTTGAAGACTTTACCGTAGAGCAATAAGCTCCCCCCTGCGCCATGGAACAAACCGCTCGGATTGTGCAAATCAACCTTTCGGATGGCGGAGTGCCTAAGCAACCCATAGCCCAGGCCCAGATAATGGTAGCGGGCCTGGTGGGCGATCGCCAGCGCAACCTCAAGTATCACGGGGGGCCTAATCGCGCCCTCTGCCTCTGGTCACTGGAGGTGATCACCACCCTTCAGCAGGAGGGTCACCCCATCGGGCCTGGCTGCACTGGCGAAAATCTCACCCTGGCTGGGCTGAACTGGGCCACCTTGGTACCGGGTAGCCAGCTTCAGTTGGGGGAGGCTGTGCAGATTGAAATCACCGACTATGCGGCACCCTGTCGGCAAAATATGCGGTGGTTTAGCGATCGCCGCTTCAGTCGCATCAGTCAGAACCATTACCCTGGCAGCAGTCGGCTCTATGCCAGGGTGTTGCAGGAGGGGGCTTTGCAAACGGGCGATCCAGTGGTTGTGTTGTAGGCAAACCACCACCCCGATGCGCCGCCCTCAGCCAACCGATACACTGGCTATGTCATCCTTCTCCTACTCCTGAACCTACGCTCGAAACCGGAACCGCCCCCCCCCCTCTCCCCGACCCAAACCGCCAGGCCAAGGCCGACCTGCGGCGGCACCTACTGAAGATGCGGCAGAGCATTCCGGTAAACGTGTGGCGGCAAAGGAGCGATCGCCTCTGTGCCCACCTACTAGCCTGGGACTATTTCCGCCGCTGCCGGGTCATTTTGGCCTACACCAGCTTTCGCCAGGAGCCAGACCTCAGCCCCTTGGCCCAGCACCACGCCGCTTGGGGGCTGCCCCGCTGTGTGGGTAAAGCGCTGCACTGGCACCAGTGGTCGGCCCAGAGCCCATGGCCCCTACAAAAGGGAGCCTACGGCATCCTAGAGCCCCACCCCCAATCGCCCCTGGTAGAGGCTAGCCAGGTGGATTTAATTTTGGTGCCCGCCCTAGCCTGCGATGTCCAGGGTTATCGCCTGGGCTACGGGGCAGGGTATTACGACCGCCTGCTCAGCCAGCCCCAGTGGCAGGGAATTCCAACCGTTGGCATTGTCTTTGAGAACGCCCGCCTGCCCCACCTACCCAGGGACGAGTGGGACAGACCGCTGGGGAGCATTTGCTCAGAAAGTGGACTGTTTTTAGTGAGCTAACTCAGTGGCGAGGGCAAGGCCCGTGGGCGCGATGACAGCCCCCTACCGCACCCACCACACTAGCAGCACCACCCCCAACCCCACCAAAAAACACGCCACCATAGGCCAAGCAACCCGGTTGCTACGCGGGCAACCAGGGGTTGGGGCCTGGACAGAGAAACTCGGTTTCTAGTCATTACTAACGTTTTCATCAAGGACTTGGGAGGAATCAGGCTCTAGCTCTTCCAAACTACGCAGGGCAGAATCGCACTGCTCCACAAGGTGGTCTAGTCCCATGTCGGCAAAGAGTGCCCGTGCCGCTTCGTAGGAAGTGTGAGCCTCCGATTTTTGATCAATCTTGGCCAGGGCATTGCCAAGGTTAAAAAGGGAAGTTGCCTCGCCCCTAAGATCGCCAATCTCACGGGCAATCTCTAAATGCTGTTGATGAAATTGGGCTGCCTGTGAATATTGACCCAAAGCATGGTACTCAATCCCCAGATTGCCCAGAGAAGCTGCTTCGCCCCGCCGATTACCAGTCTCGCGGGCTATCTCTAACCACTGCTGATGGAACTGGATTGCCGATGGGTGCTGACCCAGTGCATTGTATGCAAGCTCCAGATTGCCTAAGGAATTAGCCTCGCCAAGGCGATCTCCAATCTCGCGCTCAATCTCTAAAGACTGCTGATGAAACTGGATGGCCTGCGGATACTGGTTTAGCGCATAGTATATAAGCCCTAGATTGCCTAGGGACATAGTTTCTCCTTGACGATTTCTAATCTCGCGCATAATCTCTAAACACTGTTCATGGAACTGAATCGCCTGCGAATAGTAGCCTAGCGCATAGTACGCATTGCCCAGATTGCCAAGAGAACTAGCTTCACCAAGGCGATTGCCAAGCTTACGCATAATCTCCAAAGACTGCTGATAGAACTGGATGGCCTGCGAGTATCGGCCTAGATCATCGTATGTATTACCCAGTTGACCTAAGGTGGTTGCTTCACCGTTGCGGTCTTCAACGCTGTGGTATTGGGCCAGAGCCCGCTCGTAGTAGCCCACCGCCTGGGCGGGTCGCCCGCAGTTCTTGAGCGCATCGCCAATATTTCTGAGTGACCTGGCCTGTCCTGCTACATCCTTTTTCGCCTCAGCCAGGAGTAGCGCCTTTTCGTAGAACTCTATGGCCTGTTTATCGTCGTACCGGCTTTCGTAGGCTTGGCCCAGGTTGTTGTACAACGTTACCAGCAGTGGCGACTCTGGCGTGGTCTGCTCTAGCTGGGCAATTTGCTGCTGCAAGTCGGCCATGGGGAGCTGGCCAGTGGGTTCGGTTAGTGTTGCTAAATCCAGAGAAGCGCGGGCCCCAGCGCCTCTGGCCCGGCAAAGGTGGGCTGTGGGCTAGGTTGGCTGGCAAACTCAACACGCCGCTGCGCCAGCTCAGCGAACTGTTCTCGACGCTGCAGGCGATCATTGTCGCCGTGCGCCGCGGCGAGAAGCTCCTCGTGCCCGAGCCTTCCGACCAGCTCTATCCGGGCGACGACATCTACTTCATGGTCACGGCGCGCGATCTCCAGCGCGCCATGGGGGATATTCGGCCGCGAGAGCCC
>JAAUUR010000062.1 GCA_012031045.1 Leptolyngbyaceae cyanobacterium SM2_5_2 | reverse complement strand
GGCTGCTGGCCGGGGGCGCGACTCAAACCACCGTCACCGCTACCACCAACGCCGTTACGACCATTGTCGCCAATGCCGTGATCAACGCGGGCAACCGGGCCGATATTACCTCGGTGGCCAACACCGTAGTCAGAACCTTCACCGAAGGCAACACCGGCACCAGCCTAACGGAACTCTTTACCAACCTGGTAAACGGCAACTTCTCTAACATTGGCATGCCGTCTATCCTGGCTTCTGGCGGAGCCGGGTCTGGCATTACCGTCAATAACAAGGCGCAAACCATCCTTGACCCCAACGCCAGCGTTAACGCCACCAACCAGGTCAACATCACCGCCGATGGTGACACCAGCGTGCGCCCCGCCGATGGCCAAGAATTCAGCGCTGCTATGACCACCCGTGGCGCTACCCTGGCCAACGCCTTCGCCATCACGGATGTCTTTATCGACTCGGACGCACTGATTGATATTCGCCAAGGAGCGAAGGTATCCAGCCTTAACGTCAACATCGATGCCGATAACCAGATCAGCGCCCTGGCCGCCGCTAGAGGCAATGCCCTGGTGGATATTGAGGGAGCCCACGGTTCCGCCTTTACCCGCCTCAACATTGGCACCGCCGGTAACTACAGTGAGGCCAAAATTTCCTTTGCCACCGGCACCGACATCATTGGCACCGACAGCCTGCGCATTGATGCCACCAACAGCCAGAAGGATGGCAATCTGCGCTCTCGTGCCCAGGGGCGGGGTGAAAGCAACCTGTTTGTGGGCATTGCCACGGCCCGGTCGGAAGGTACGGCCTATGTTCAATCCATCGTAGAGTCGGCCAGTGGCTCGGCCATGCGCAGCGGTGATCTGAGCGTTAATGCCGAGTCGAACTTTGGCTTGGATCGCCATGCAGAAACCATCTCCAGTACCTTGGTCACTAAAACGCTGACGGTGATTAAGGAAGTAGCCAGAACCGTTGAAGAAAAAATCTGCAAGTGGATGCCCTGGCCCCTTGACAAGCTCTGCGAGGTTGTCACCAAGACCGTGATCAGCCTGGTTGAGGTTCTGGAAGACATTGTTGTAGCAGCAGCCAGCTATCCTTCCCAGGGCGGTTTGGGAGTTGTGCTGAATGGCAATGGCACCTACAAAGACACCATCAACCTCAATGGCGACCTTTATAACATTGGTTCCTCTGACCAATCCCTTAAGGTCAACGCCGATGGCAGCATCGACGCTACCAGCACCATTGGCACGACCCAGGATGCCAACAACATCTACGTCGATGACATTGTTTCCAGTGCCAAGATGAGCATGACCTTCTCGGCTAACCGGGGGCAAATCATCGGTAATGCCGTCATGCGGGTAAACAAGAACATTGAAAACCTGACGGTGGAAAACTCTCCCGCAAAACCTGGTCTTCGGCAAAATCAACGTGCTGGGCTTTGATGAAGCCAAGAATGACTCGAAATTCAGCTCAGCTAATGGTGGCGAGTATGCCTTTATCAGCGACAGCAACCCCAGCACAATCAACATTCTGAACCGCCTTAACCCAGCCGTAAATCCTGGTACACCAGCCTCGAACCTGGTCTTTACTAAATCCTTTGGCAATGTCGGCGGCTTCACCACCATCGCTAACCAGCGAGGTAGCCTTACCACCGCTGCCAACGTGGTAATTGAGGGCGGCGATGTGGGCCATCTGGAACTGGCAGCCACAGGCGGTAACCTGGGCAGCAGTGGCAACCGGCTGAAGGTGCAGTTGGTGCGCGGCAAACTGATGCCCGACAATTCCCTGGCCGATATGCCCGCTGAGCTGGTGGCCTCTGGCCAGAATGTTTACCTGGATATTATCGGGGTCAACACCTTTGCTCAACCAACCTCCGTCGCCGATGGCTTTGCCCTGCACCTGACGGCAGTACAAGACGTTGATGCCGTGATTTCCCGCAGCCTGGTGGCCGATCGAGGCACGCTAACGGCGGATGTAATTCTGGACACCTCCACTAGCCGTTTTACCAACGCCACGGGGCTTTACAACCTCTACCGGGCCGACTCGGCCACCGGCCATGTCTCTATTGTCAACAACACGGGAGACTTAATCCTTGGCCCCCTGGGCAGCTTCCTTGGCCCTAATGGCGAGGTGATTAATGCCATTGTTGGGCTGTATCCCACCCTGCAAAACGAACTAAAGAAGGGACTGGTCAGCGCTAGCCAGGGCCGGGTGAGTCTCCAAGCCACGGGCACCATCCGCGACGACAGTGATGGCATTGGGTTGGATATTCTGGCTCAGGAGGCGGTACTACGGGCCGGTACAACCCTGGGCAGCAACGCCAACGCCCTAGAAACCCAGATCGCTAACCTGGCCGCTCAGGTGGATGGGGCCGAACTGTGGTTGAATAATCTCGGCAATTTGACTATTGGCGAGATCGCGGGCCTGGATGGCCTTAGCAGTGCCGGGGATGCGACCCTGACCACCACCGGATCTCTGACGGTGAATGCCAGAGCCAGAGCCAACAATACCCTCTGGCTGAGAACCATCGATGCGGCGATCGCTGGGCAAGACATTACCCTGACCGACCAGGCTCGTCTGGAATCGACGGCTGGAACCATTGACCTCCTGGCTGGGGATAACCTCACGGTGGCGGCGGGAGCCACGATTACGGCCAACGGCCTGCTCACCCTGGTAGGCGACCACACCGACGCGGACGCTGGTCTGGGAACCGAAATCAACCTGCACGGCAGCCTGAGTGCAGCCCAGGTAAATGTATCTGGCGGTAGCGATAGCGATACCGTCAACCTCTCCAGGGCGGTTAGCGGTGTACCGCTGATGATTCAAACCCTGGGCGGTAATGACGTTGTTAACATTGGCAGCAATGCCTCCACCGCCTCGAATACGGGCGGGGTGCTGGCGGCGATCGCTGGCCCCATCACCCTTGACCTGGGTACCGGCAGCAATCGCCTCTCTCTGGATGATTCTGGCGACACCACCGCCAACACCGGCAGCCTCACTGCCACCACGATTACGGGCCTGGGGCTGGCAGCAGGCATCACCTACGCCAACGTCAGCACCCTGGAACTGGAGCTGGGCAGCGGCAGCGATGCCTTTACAGTGGCCAGCACCCACCCAGGCCAGACCACGCTCAATGCTGGGGCTGGCGATGATGCTGTCACAGTGGAATCTACGACAGGTACTACTGTTGTCAACACCGGCAGCGGTAGCGATACGATCACCGTCGGCAACCCCAGCGGTGTGGTCAGCCAGGTCGATGGTCTGCTGATTCTGGATGCTGGCGGCGAGAACGACCAGATCATTCTCAACAACAGCGGCGATATCGCCAACAACAGCGGCACCCTCACCAGCACCGCAATCACCGGCCTGGGCATGGCTCAGGGCATTCAGTACAGCAATGCCGAAAGCCTTGAGCTAACCCTGGGTAGCGGCGGTGATAGCTTCACGGTGGCCAGCACCCACACGGGTCAGACCACCCTAAATAGCGGAGCTGGAGCGGATACTGTCACCGCCCAGTCTGTCGCCGGAGTGACCTATCTCAACAGCCAGGCTGGTAATGACCAGTCCTTAATA
Organism: Leptolyngbyaceae cyanobacterium SM2_5_2; assembly: GCA_012031045.1. Taxonomy (GTDB): domain Bacteria; phylum Cyanobacteriota; class Cyanobacteriia; order Phormidesmidales; family Phormidesmidaceae; genus Nodosilinea. The sequence goes on along the minus strand of JAAUUR010000062.1, from coordinate 12,192 downwards.
TCCAGGCTATAGCCGCTGAGGTGTTTGTGGATGCAGGCAGCGAGGACGACACCATTAACGTCGGCAGTCCTGCCGGGTTGGCTAGTACCATTGCCGCCCGCCTCACGGTGGATGGTAACGATGGCGTCGATGCCCTGAATCTCAGCGACATCGGTAGCCTGGCTAACAGCGCCGGGATTTTGACCAGCACCACGATCACCGGCCTGGGCCTGGCCGTAGGGGTTGACTACAGCCGCCTGGAGAATCTCACCCTGAACCTGGGGGTCGGAGATAACACGTTCACCCTCGAAAGCACCCACACCGGCCAGAGCACCCTAAATAGCGGAGCCGGGGCCGACACTGTGGCGGTGCATTCTATCGCCGGGCAAACCCAGGTCAACACCGCCGCTGGTAACGACCAAATTAACGTTGGTAACCCAGAGGGCCAGCTCAGTGGCATTGGTGCGCAACTGAGTGTGGATGGCGGGCCTGACTTTGACCGCCTGTACCTCAACAATACCGGTGACACTCTCGGCACAAACCTGGTGCTCACGCCCACTGGTCTTACCCTAACGGGCATGCCCGGCAACCTTCAGTACGTCAACATCGAAGACTTCACTATCGACCTGGGTGATGGCGATGACACGGTTACCATCGAAAGCACCCACACCGCCCAAACCAACCTGAATCTGCGGGGCGGAAATGACACGGTCTACATCCACGCCATTTCCGGCCTTACCAACGTAGATGCTGGCATGGGTGACGACACCATCACCGTGGGCAACCCGGCCCAGTTGGTGGATAACATCCGAGCTACCCTCAACCTCTTTGGTCGGGAGGGCAGCGACACCCTCTACGTTTTAGACAGTGGCGACACCAAGGACAATATTGGCACCCTCAACGACACCTGGATGTCGGGCTTGGGGATGGGCGATCGCCTCAACTACACCACCCTGGAAATTCTCTCCATCAGTCTGGGCCAGGCGCAGGATCAGTTCACTATCAACAGCGTTGGCACGGGCCTCAGTACCCTCAACGCGGGCACCGGTAGCGATAGTATCTACGCCAATCTGCAATCGCTACCAGAACCAGGCATCTTTGTGCTCAATGGCCAGGGCGGCAACGATTTAATCGATGCCTCTACGTCCCTGGTGGGTTTAGTGTTTAACGGCGATGACGGCGACGATACTGTTCGCGGCGGCAGCGGCCACGACCTGATTGGCGGCGGCGCTGGCAGCGATGAGCTAGTCGGTAATGATGGCAACGACGAAATCTATGGCGACTCGACCTTCCCCAACCGGGCAACGGATGCCGCCTATGAAGGCTTTACCTTCCCTGGCGACGCGATGACCGCACCCCCGCCACACGCCCCATGCCCGTAGGCCAAGGTTCTCAAGGTAATGACGTAATCATCGGCGGCACTGGCACCGACACGGTCTATGCTGAGGGCGGCAACGACACCATCATCGGTGGCAGTCTCAATGTTGATGCTCCCGACGGGGTAGATTACCTCTATGGTGGCGCTGGAGATGACCAGTTAATCAGCGATAACGCCACTCGGGATGCCAGCGGAAATCTTATCCCCCTGGGTGTTCAGGGGGGTGCCGATATTCTCTTCGGCGACAGCGGCACTCTCATTATTGATGATGGAGTCACTCAAACCCTGCTGACAGCGCGACCAGAGGCAGCACCAGGGAGCGATCTACTCTACGGCGGCGTTGATGACGACTTGCTGCTGGGCGATGAAGGTCATGTTATGCTCAATGCCGCTGGCGACATCATTCAGGTTAAAACCGAAGCGCCAACAGGTGGTAACGATACCCTGAGCGGTAATGAAGGTGACGATATCGCCCTGGGTAGCGCAGGACATGATCAGATCGCTGGCGATGCTGGCAATAACCAACTGCTGGGCGATAACGGCCAAATCACCTGGGCCATTGGCCAGGTGCAGCAAATTACGACGCTGACGCCAGAAATCGGTGGCAACGACACCCTAACGGCCCAAGACGGCAATGACACAATTCTCGGTGGCGCCGCAGACGATACTATTAACGCCGGTTCAGGCCACAACCTGGTTCTGGGCGACAGTGGCCAATTGAGCTATACCAACGGCATCCTGGCCAAGGTTGAGTCCATCGCCACCGACATTGGCGGCAACGACACCATTGCCACAGGAGAGGGCAACGACATCATCCTAGGCGGCTTTGCCGATGACACCATCACGACCACAGGCGGTGACAACATCATTTTGGGTGACAGCGGTGCAGTGGACTACAGCCTTGACAGCGACCTCAGCACCCTGGATATCGTCGAAACCATTGCCCCTGCCGAGGGTGGCCATGATCACATCACCGCCGCCGAGGGCCAGGACACCGTCTTAGGTGGCGCTGGAGACGATGCTATCCACAGCGGCGCTGGAAACGACATCGTTTTGGGCGACAATGGCCAGATCAACCTGCTCAATAACCAGGTGCAGCGTCTCAGCACGAGAGCACCCGAACTAGGTGGCAACGACGTTATCTCTGGCGGTACGGGCGATGACATTATCCTCGGTGGGGCTGGTAACGATGTCCTGCGCGGCGACCAGGATCGCGACATCATCCTGGGCGACAATGGCCTTGTAGACTTTGCCTACGGCGGTGATGGCAACGTCGCCGCAGATAGCGACCTCTCTACCCTCGACTACGTAGCCACCACCGACACCCTCCACGGCAGCAACGACCTAATTGAAGGCGGTCTGGGGGATGACACCCTGTTAGGCGGCGTCGGGGGAGATACCATCCTTGGCGATGGCTCCCTAGATATGGCTGACCCCGCCTGGGTATTGCTCGGTGCTGCTGACTTTAACCAGGATGGGCAGGTGGAAACCCTGTGGCGACATCAAATCACCGGGCAACTGACGGTGCAATACATCCGTGAGGATGGGGTGGCCGAAACCTACAGCCTCAACCAGGCGCTAGGCGACCTGGCCTGGAGTCTGGCCGGGCTGGGCGACCTCAACGGTGATGGCTATACTGATTTGCTCTGGCGGCACAGCGGCGGGCAAGTTGTGGCCTGGTTGATGCAAGGGCATTTGCTGCGCAGTGGCAATCTCCTTGATGTCACGGTTGATTCGACCTGGCAGGCAGCCGGGCTGGGCGACCTCAACGGCGATGGCAAGGCTGATGCTCTGTGGCGCCACACCACCACCGGCCAAGTGGCGGCCTGGTTAATGGATGGCTTGACAATCAGCAGCGGCAGCATCCTATCCCCTGCCGTTGGCCTGGAGTGGCGATTGGCTGGGGTCGGTGACATGAGTGGTGATGGTAAAGCCGATTTGCTTTGGCAGCACGCTACCGCCGGAGCTACCGTCGCGTGGTTGATGAATGGCTTGTCCCTGACCAGCGGTGCGGTGCTCAGTCAATCCCCCGATGCCAACTGGCAGCTCCAGGCGGTGGGCGACCTCAATGGTGACGGTACCTCTGACCTGATCTGGCGGCACAGAATAGTTAACCAAACTGTTAGCTGGTGGATGGATGGGCTGAATCTAGCCAGCGGTCAGTTATTAGTCGATTCAGCTTTGCAACCCCAGAGCTTTAACCCGGCGGATGGTACCTGGCGACTCGAAGGTAGCACCCCCCTGGCCGACCAGCAACCGGTTGCTGTGGCGTAACAGCCTGACGGGTCAAACTCGGGTTACGGCTGTTTCTGATGCCCATGGGCTGAGCCATCGGCAATTAGCCTCGGCAACTGCCCTACAAACCCAGGTATCTGACCTGAACTGGCAAATTGCCAGCACGGCAGACTTTGATGGCGACGGCGAGGGTGATCTGCTCTGGCGACACCAGATCTCTGGCGAAACGGTGCTGTGGTTTGTCAAGGATGGCGCCCTGGCCAGCGGCGGCTTACTCAGCGATTCGGCCCCTCCCATCTGGCAGTTGCAGGGCGCTGGTGATTTGGATGGCGACGATCGCCCAGAGCTGCTCTGGCGGCATAGTGTTACGGGCGATTTGGTCTACTGGCAACTGGAGGGCACTAATCTAGTGGGTGGCGGTGCGGATGGATCCCCTGCCTGACCTGAACTGGCAACTCCAGGCCGTGGATGACTTCAACCAGGATGGCCGGGCTGACCTGCTCTGGCGGCACACCACCACGGGGCAACTGGTGGCCTGGTATATGGATGGGGCTCAGCGGATTGGGGCCGACCTGTTTGGCACCTCCCTGGGCGACCTGAGCTGGCAAATTGCCGCCACCCGCGACCTCAATGGCAATGGCCACACGGATCTGGTCTGGCAGCACCAGAATGGATCGACGGCCATCTGGTTTATGAGTGGGGTCAACCTGCTTAGCGGCCTTAGCCTGACCGGCTACACCGACCACGACCTGATGCTAGGCGACCAGGGCAACGTCTACCGGGCGCTACCGGCAGACCAAACCTATGTCTCGACCTACGCAGACGTAGCTGCCGCTGGGGGCAACGATGCCCTCTACGGCCAGGGCGGCGATGATGTTATCCTCGGTCAGCAGGGGGCTGATACCCTGCGGGGCGACCAGGGCGACGATATCGTCATCGGCGGCCATAACGTCAGTGGCGGCCACGATGGCGGCGATGACATTGACGGCGGTGCCGGAGCCGATGCCCTGCTGGGCGACAACGGCACCATTACCCGCCGCTTTACCAGCCCCAGTACCTGGGAGCGCTACTACACCGGCGACACCCGCTACGATGTCCTGCGCTTTGACGATGTGGAAGCCCTCGGCGGTATCCCCCACAGCGTGGGCCACGATACCCTATCCGGCGGCACCGGCAACGACGTGGCCTACGGTCAGCGCGGCAACGATGTGATCAACGGCGACGAAGGCGACGATGAGCTGCACGGCGGCCAGGGTGACGATGTGCTACGGGCCGGTGCTGGTCAGGATACGGTTCTGGGCGATGTGGGGATTATCGCTCGCGCCTACAACGCCGATGACACCCCGCGTCTGCGGGCCGATGGCAGTTGGCATCGCGATGTAATTCTGACTCCGGTAGGGACGGTGACGGCTACCCTGCCGCTTGGCTCTGTGCTGCCAGAACAGGCGCTGAGTGCCGATCTGCTGCTGTTGACTGGTGCGCCTGGTACCCCAGCCAGTTTGCAACTGATTACCCTACTGGCCGATGGGAACGACTTGATCTACGGGGATGCTGGCCAAAATCAACTCTTTGGCCAGGGCGGCAACGATGTCATCTTCGGCGGCACCGGCAACGACTACATCGAAGGCAACGCTGGTCATGACCAAATTCAGGACATCGCTGGCGATAACCTGATTATCGGAGACCACAGCCGCAATCTGGCCTCCTTTGATACCCAGCGGCCGGTGGTACAGCAGGGCGTCCATTTAATTCAGGCCAATCCAGAAACTTCCCTGGCTCTCGCCCCCTTTGGCCAGGTGGTGGTGCCCCATCTGGAGGTTGCACCTTCCCTAGTGCAGGGGCTGCTGCCCACGGTGGGCCTCAGCCGCAGTTTGGCTCCCAGTAATTCGCCCATTCCTGGCCTCGGCAATCTGGTGCAAAAGGATGGCCTCAGCCTGACGACCGCTGGCATCGATTATTCCGACCCTGGCGGGGCACAGACATCTGCTACCGGGCAACGATACTCTCAGCGGTGGCAGTGGACGCGACACCATCATCGGCGATAGCATTACCCAGGTTACTCCTCTCCGTACTGGCAACGCCGCGCTCGATCTGGAGATTGATCGGCTGATTCGCGATGGTCAACAACTCAGCATTTACCTGCAAGACCTGGAACTCCAGCGCGATTACCACTACCGTACAGCCACCCAAACCTATGCCCTGGGTACAGATACCATCAGCGGCGGCGACGGCGATGACTACCTGGTGGGCGATAACCAGGTGATTCAAGGCCCCTACCGGGTCGAGGCTCCGGCCACAACTAGTAATCTCGCTACCTTGGTGAGTCAACTGCGGCAAGGGCTGATTGGCTACAGCACGGCAGTCAACGGACTGCGTCAGAGCCTGCCGGTTACGGGCACGGGCTATCAACCCCACACCTTTAATGTGGGCACCGATACCTTCGGTGGCAACGGCGGCAACAACACCATCATCGGGGATGACAACTACGTCTTCACGCCAATTCTGGGACAGTTGCCCTACGGGCGCAATAGCTTCTGGCAGTATGGCTTTGGCGACCAGCTCAGCAGCCGCACTCAGCCCCTACGCAACTACAACCTCAACCTGGGTAACGACACCGTCACTGGCGGCACCGGCCAGGATTTGATGATTGGCGACTACGGCATGACCCTGGCGCCCATTGTCAACCAGGCTCCCCAAACGCCGGAGCAGGGCTTGCAGTTGCAACAGAGTTTGGATCTCCTGCTGAGTGACCTGCAAGCCTACATCCGCGACTTGCACAACAACACCTACGGCATCGACTTCAATCAGGAAAACCAGGCCAATAGCCTGCGCGCCAGCAACGACCAGATGAACGGCATCGACGGCAACGATCTGATGCTGGGTGACAACGCCACGATGGTGCTGCCCTTCATTGCGGGTGGCCTCAACCTGGGCGTAACGCTCCAGCAGGGTATCCTGGATTTGCGGGTGTCAGACCACAACCTCACCCACGCCCTGCCCCGACGGGTGCAGTTCATCTACCGCCAGGCTGGGGTTGGTGCTACGGAACTGAACCAAGATGCCCTCTATGGCGGCACCGGCAACGATGTGTTGTTTGGTCTCAATGCTAACGATGCTCTGTTTGGCCAGGAGGGTAACGACTTTCTCTTCGGCGGTCTGGGTAGCAACGCCCTGGATGGTGGGGCTGGTAGCAATACTGTGCGCACCGGCAACCCTGGCCGCGCCGACGAAGCCGCAATCGCCCCTGATATTCAGGCTAAACTGGCGGCCATGCTCTCGCCTGCTCTGTTGACCAGCCTCTACGAAACCATTTCGTCCCAGGCCAGTCAGCAACTGGAAGGCCAACTGAGCGGGCGCATTACCCACTAAAACTCCGGTACAGAAACCCGGTTTCTTGGCCAGAATGCAAGTTATGCCGTTAAACCAGCGCTGAAGAAACCGGGTTTTTAGCCACACTGTACCGATGCTTTAGGGCCCAGATCACGATTGATACCTCCGATGACCTGGCCCAATGGATATCACTGAAGTCGAAAAAGGCAATTTGCTTGGCTTGGTCAGGATATCCCACCCTACCAAGCCTTTGGCTGAAATTGCGCATCGTTGAGTATCTCCACGCTATCGCCTGCTTGGGTCAGCACAAATAGCCCCTGGCGGTAGGCGTAGCGATCGGCCCTGACTCAATGCCAATACCCGCCACCGCCCCATAAATCTGCATCGCCGCATATTCCGGGAAAAAGGTGCGAAATCGGGCCAGGTCGCCCATAAACTCCTGGACATCCCCAACACTGAGGCTGCTTTTGACCTCCACTGCCAGCACATGGCCCTGGTTCACCACCAGCACATCGATCTCCAGGGTGTCACCCTGCCGCCGCCGCTTCACCCGCTGGCTGACCTGATCGACGGGTATGCCCCGCTCCACAAACAATCGCTCACAGGCAGGGGCCACCAAGTCTTCCACAAAGCGCCCCCAGGCTCCCCCTAGCTCCCCCAGTTGTTTATTTACCTGCCGGTTTTCTTGGGCAGTCTTCTGAAGCAACCGTTCAGTCTGCTGAAACCGGCGCTCAGTTTCTTGAAACCGGCGCTCAGTTTCTTGAAACTGCCGCTCAGTTTCTTGAGACTCTTGGGGCAACCGCCTGAAAGAGGCGTTCTGTCTCCTGGGACTGTTCCTTAAGAATGCGCTCAGTTTCCTTGAGACTGCGCCCAGTCTCTTTTTGGGCCTCAACGAGCTCGCCCAGTAAACGCCAAACGTCATCTGCAGTGGTAGCCATAGAGGGTCTTAAGCAGGTATTAAGTCAATTCTAAGCTACCCATTAAGGTTGAATCTAGAGCAGGGGTTATCTGTGGTAATGCTTACCAGGCGGCAGGTTGGAAGATAGCATCATTGGCAATGGCCACCGTATCACCAGTTTGTCTAATCACAAATAACCCTCGCTGGTAGGCAAAGCGATCTACCCCTTCGTCGATTTCAATGCCAGCTACGGCTCCATAAATGGCATAGCCTGTATAATTTCGACGGCACGCTGTTCTGCGGCTGCGTTAAGTTCAGCTAAACGGCGGTCAGCTTCGGTGAAGCGGCAGTCGGCTTCGGCCTGGGAGGTTTGAAACAGGGCATAAATGTCTGCGATGGTGACAGAGTCTGTCATAGTCTGCTCCAACGGTCAGGCCATTATTTCTATTATGTCCAGATGCAAGGCACCAATTTCAATTCTGCTAATCTCAGCTTGCCAAGCGTAGACCCCGCGTGGACTGCCATTGCGTAAGTGCTTCTCGTGCTGGGGCAGTTCTAGCGATCCAGCAATTTCACATGGAAAAAGCTGGGCAGCCGTTAGAGCCAACTCTGAGACTTGTGGGGAGGTGATTCGGTCATCTCCCCTAAACGTATTCACTGGGGTATATCCCTGATCCTCCTGAGCAAGCACCAGCACCGTCTGCTCTTCAGGATTGACAATCCAGTATTCGGGAATGCCCAGGTCTTGGTACTGGGTGCGCTTGGCTACGTAGTCACGCTCCCACTGCAACTCGCCAGGGCTGACCACTTCCACCACTAACAGCGGTGACGGCATCGACAGGCGAATGGTATTACGTTGGGCTAGCAACAACACATGCCCAGGGCGAAGGATGGTCAGGTCGGGATAGCGATTCTTGGGTTCACCGCGCACTTCTAGCTCTAACCCGTGGCTTCTCACGCGGTCGGTGCCAAGCAAAAGAGCAAAGGCTAAAAACAGACGATTCGCGATTTGTACATTTCGGCCTGACTCCGGCGGCACTTCGATCAATTCTCCGTTAAATAGCTCGTAGAGGTGCTCTGTGCCATCGTCATAGGCCAGATAGTCCTCAAAGCTATGAAATCTGAATTTAGTTTGCACCATGACGGGTGACAGCTAGCGCCGGAAGATACACCTAGTCTACCGGGAGTAGACCAAACCTGACTCGATGCGGATATTGGCTCCTGCTCCGCAGATTTGCATCTGGGTACGCTGGAAGACAACATAGGTCAACTGTTTTGGGTGTTAGGAGTTAGCGGTCGATAGAGTCTTCAAGCCCAGCCGCGAAGAGCCGAGCTGCCGTTAGGTTTAGGGCCGGGAATTGCCCAGAGATAATGCTCTGCTCTTGCTTAAACGTCCCGACTGGGTTGTACCGTTGGCTCTCCTGAGCAAGCACCAGCACCGTCTGTTCTGCAGGATTGACAATCCAGTATTCGGGAATACCCAGGTCTTCGTACTGGGTGCGCTTGGCTACGTAGTCACGCTCCCACTGCAATTCCCCAGGGCTGACCACTTCCACCACTAGCAGCGGTGGCGGCATCGACAAGCGAATGGTATTACGTTGGGCTAGCAACAACACATGCTCAGGGCGAAGGATAGTCAAGTCAGGGTAGCGATTCTTGGGTTCGCCGCGCACTTCTAGTTCCAGGCCATGCGGTCTAACCCGCAAATGCCCAACTAGAGTTGCAAACTGAATAGCCAGGAAAAAAGCAAGACCCGTGTTGTAGCCTGACTCCGGCGGCACTTCGATCAATTCTCCATTAAAAAGCTCGTAGAGCTGGTCTGTGCCATCCTTGTAGGCCAGATAGTCTTCAAAGCTATGAAATCTGGGTTTGACCTGCACCATTACCCCAGCAACTCCTTGGCTCTAGCCACAAAGTTCTCTGCGGTCAGGCCATTTAGGGTCATAATCTGGCCAGCGCTGGCGGTGGTTTCGCCCCGCTTCCAGGCGAAGACATCCCGATGCAGGGTGCTGCGCAGCATGATGGGTTCCAGCATGGCGCTGGAGCCACCTGTAACGGCCAACAGAGCATCGCCGCCAAACAGACGCTGGAAGCCTGCATTGTCCAGGAAGCTGTCGTCGGCTTCAGAGCACATGTCCCAGGCGACATCGGTGGGGCGGTAGAGGCGGCGGGGGTTGACCACCGACACAATCCGACTGCCAATGCCCAGGCTGGCGAGTTGTTCAGATGCTTCAAAGACCGGTAGGAGGGTCATATCGCCAATCACGGCAAAGACGACGAGTTGCTCGCCAGGGGTAGAGGCCAGTTCCACCGCCCCTTCAGCTAGGGCTTGGCGAGTTTGGTCGAAGCTGGTGCGCACAGGCAGGGGCGACTTGCTAGCGGTGATGGTAATGCCCTTGTTGCGTGTGCCAAGCGCCCACTCGTAGCAGACCTGAATGCTGTTAGCATCGGTAGGAAAGAGGGGAAACACATTGCCGTTGCGCATCATCCCGGCAAAGTAGTTTTCCACTTCGGGGCGCTGGTGAGTCCAGCCGTTGCGGCCCTGCTCTAACGCCCCAGCCGTAAATAGGGTGATGGTGGAGGGAGTAGGACGGCGCAATTCCGCCATGGCCTGGGTCACGGTCTGCCAGATCGGTAAGCCGTTGATAGCGAAGGATTCATAGGAGCACCACAGAGTCCGCGCCCCAAATAGCGCCTGGGCGCCGCCAGACCAGCACAGGCATCTTCGCTAAGGGGCTCGTAGACCTGGCCCTGGGGCTGCTGGAAGTAGGTGGCGTCGGTGGTGGGGTGGATGATTTTGAGCGCCTGGTTGATGTTGTTGATGCCGGAGGCGGCGTTGCCGTCGGCGTTGGTGACAATGAAGCTGGCATCTTGCTGGCCGACGTAACCGACTATGCCCCCCATTGCCGTAGTGGCCACCTGCTTGTCGCCGCCTACGGGAAACTCATTCAGGGGCACGGTGCCCAGTTCAGGTAACGGCAGAATGGACTCGGTTACTACTGTTTTAGAAGCGGGGCCACCGTTAGCGCGCTCGTAGTTGGTGCGCACCAGTGCCCAGGCATCGGGGTGGAGGGCGCGAGTTGTCAGGGCATTAACAATGTAGTCACGGGTTAGGGAGTCACCGGGGTAGAGGTTGTGGGACTGCGCGCCGCGTTTGTGGACGCCAGCGCCCTTGAGCTGCTTGACAATTAACACGGTGAGGGTGCCCCCCAGGGCCAGCTTAGCCGCTTTATCAGTGGCTTCTAAGACGGCCTGGGTAAAGGCAAAGCGTTGGGGAAAGGAAAAGGCGGTGCTGTCTACGTAGGGGCCGGGCTGGCTGGCGTCGTCAAAGTCCTTGGCATCGACCAGCACCACCTCCTGGAAGCCGTTGCCGCGCCAGTAGTCGAGCATGGCCTGGTTCGACTGGGTGGAGACCATGCTGTGGTGCTCTTGGGAGTAGCCGTTCCACACCAGAATGGGTAAAAAGTTGGTGACGGTCGGGAAGGCCGTATGGAAGTGGCCAAAGCTGCTCATGATGTAGGGTTCGCCCAGACCGCCATCGCCAATGGTGACCGGAAAGAGCACACCGGGATGCAGTTTGGCTCCGGCCATAGCAAAGTGCTGCCCCTGCCCCAGGGGGCCAGCCGGATTAAGCAAGCCAGGAATCTGGCCAGACAGGTGGCCCAGCAACCCATGGGTTTCGCGGAAGCGATCGCACAACTGCTGCACCGTTTCAATCCCCATCTTTTCGAGGGAACCATCCAAAAATACGTTGCTGTAGAAGCCGGGAGCGTGGTGCCCCACCTCGGTGATGATGTTCTTATGCCCTAGCATCACCAGAGATGCAATGGCCTCGGCAATGCTGGCAAAGCCGCCGGGGTGGCCGGACTCTTTGCTGGCGGTCACTTGTAGGGTCAGGTAGCGCAGAGCATCGGCGGCCAGCAGGGTTTGGTAAACGGCTGTCGGGTCGCTAGGGGATGGAATCGCCGTCTGCCCAGGGGCAATGGCCGCCGCCTGGCCATATCGGTCAAAGTCAGGCAGAGGGGCACCAAAGTGCTGGATACCTTCGCAAAAAGCTGGTTGGGACTGGGTGCTAACCGCTGTCATACTGAAAACCCCTATCTAGCGTCAAAAAATAGCCGAAACAGTAACCACTGGCTTGGATTATCCCGACAGTTGCCTGTCAAATAGCCCTAATTGTCTAGGGATAGCCAAGGTCTGCTTACCATCTACACAGGGACGGGTAGCCCTCGATCAAGGCGGCCAGGGTTTCAATCATAGAAATCAAATAGGTAGGACATTGGCTACAGCCCAATACCATCCCCCAGAGGGGGACAGGTTGCGGCTACAGTTCTGTCAGCAAAGCTTTGACGGCAGGAATTTGAAAGAATTG
>JAAUUR010000061.1 GCA_012031045.1 Leptolyngbyaceae cyanobacterium SM2_5_2 | reverse complement strand
GCCAGCGACGCGGTCATGGGTACTCTTCCGCAACAGATTGAGCGTCCACACTAGGGGCATGCCATCTGGAGTTAGCATATCTGCACCGCAGAGTACACGGGCAAAGGCAGGATTCCAGTGGGCCTCCATCAACATGTGGACATTGGCGACACAAACAACTCGGCTCAACCGCTGTTGGCCCCACTGCATAATCAGATTAATCTGCTCATGAAAGGGATTAGTGGCAATTGAGAATCCAAGCACTGGCTCAGAAACAAGACTACTTCTGTTTGACATGATCCTAAGGGCTTGTAGAACATCAAGTGGTAGACGCCCTGATAGGATTTGTCGCAAAAAAAGATATTTAAATGTAAGCAGGGAAAAATTCGAGTAAAGATTTTTTTCCCTTGCCTAATGACCTACAAAATGACGGAAACCATAGTCAAAAGTTCGTAAATAAAACAGAAATTTTTCAGAAAATAACACATCAAAGCGTGATCTTAAGGTGGAAATTGATGCACAATTTCATCCCGCTTTCAACCTGCCAAGCCTAAAAAACCGCAGTCCAAAGGCTGCTTACAGGATGCTATAGCGAAATCACGCCTATGACTATCCAAGATCAAGGCTGGAGGGAATGATCCGGATTATTTCGGTAAATGCTCTGACAAATCGTAACACCTGTACATCAGAGCATGGCATATTCCTTTCGGCACGGTGAAAACACTGAGTCACTCTCAAGGTAATTTAGCAAACTTAACCTCGTTTAAGAAAATCGTGTGAAGCCCTGGGCGAATCTACTCAATTTACTCAAAACCTTACGGATCTTGGCAAGCACCCACGGATAAATAGAAAGACCCAGGGCAGTTTACCAGTTATAGCAATGATACTTATACCTACTCCCCTAACGACCCAGCTCAGGAGCTTCCGCTCTTCATCCCAGTTGATGATTGGCCTAGGGCTGTTGACTGTAGGCGTTGATATGCTTGCCCCGCAGGTTAGCTTAGCCCAACGGATGCCCGGCGCACCAGCCGTATCGGCCCCACTGGTAGAAAATTCTCAACCGCAGACAGCACCAGTAGTTACCACGCCTGAGCTTTCTCCCCAACCCGTCAATGAACCCTACGTTCTCGGTCAAGGCGATCGCGTGAAAATTACAATTTTCCGGGCTCCAGACTACAGCGGTGACTACGACGTTCAGGTAGACGGCACCCTGAATCTTGCCTTGGTAGGGGCTGTGCCTGTTGCAGGGCTGACGGTTGAACAAGCTACCAACTTAATTTCTAACCGCTATGCTCAGGTCCTGCGTCGCCCAATTGTGACCCTGAACTTGGTCAGTCGCCGTCCTTTGGTAGTGGCGGTAGCAGGGGAAATTAGCCGCCCCGGCTCCTATTCAATGGATGGAGCTAACTATCCTAAGCTGGCCCAGCTCTTTGAAATGGCTGGAGGAGTTACTCCTAGCGCCGATCTCCGGAATGTTCAAATTCGGCGTCAGCAGAATGGGCGCACCGAGGTGTTTACCACAGATCTCTGGCAACTCGTCAATGCCGGTGACGCCAATCAAAATTTGAACCTTCGCGACGGAGACAGCATTTACATCCCCTCTACAATTGTGCCCTGAATGAAGGCCCGCTTTTGGCCGCGTCTACCCTGGCGGGGGATAGTTCCCAGCCGATCAATGTAGCGGTAGTCGGTGAAGTATTTCGACCGGGTCCCTATCTCCTGCGCGGTGGTTCCACCAGAACAGGACGAGCAGGGGCAACCGGGGGTGAGCAGGGTTTAGGGGCTAAGCCAACTACAGTGACCGATGCCATCCAAGTGGCCGGAGGTATCAAACCCAGCGCTAACATTCGCCAGATTGAGGTACGCCGCACGACTCGCAGCGGTGTCCAGGAATCCTTCACCGTAGACCTCTGGCAACTGCTGCGAACCGGTGATTTGGGCCAAAACGCCATTTTGCAAGAGGGAGACACGGTTATTATCCCCCTGGCAGATGGCCCCATTGCCCCGGCTGATGCGACCCAGATTGCAGAGGCCAGTTTCTCGCCAAGCTCCATTAGCATTAACGTGGTTGGTGAGGTACGCAACCAGGGCAAAGTGGATGTACCCCCTAATACACCGCTTAATCAGGGCATTTTGGCCGCTGGCGGATTTAACAACCGAGCCCGAGAAGATATTGTTGGCTTAGTGAGACTCAACCCCGATGGCAGCGTTACCCAACGGGAAATTACCGTGGACTTTACTCAGGGCATTAATGATGGGAACAATCCCATTTTGCTGAACAATGACATTATCATCGTGGGTACTTCGGGACTTGCAAACTTCTCAGATACATTAGGCAGTGTGGCTAATCCTATATCCAACCTGCTGTTTATTTTGGGAGCACCCTTCCGCCTGTTTAACCTATTCGACTAGTCGAGAGCCAAGTCAGACTTTCCCTATCGATTAATCTTTGGAGTACATGCAAGAGTCACCTTAAATGATGTCCTATCTTGACACAATTTAGGAGCTAGCAGGGTTACCAGTCACCCCCATTTCGATACAGATTACACCCAACTACTACTCAGGAATCAGGGATGAAAACTCAACCCCTTCAACACGGGCTCATACCCTCAGCGATGCCAACGGCAGACCCCCTGCGAGAAGGAGGACTAGATTTAGGCAGTCTGCTGTCAATGCTCAAGCGGCGGGCTCTCCTGATTGCCGGGGTTACCGCAGCAGTTACGGCAGTAGCCGGCGTTAGAGCTTACCTAAGTCCGCCCACCTATTCAGCTGGCTTTGATATTTTGGTTCAGCCTCTAAGCGCAGAAACAGAGGTGATTTCTGCGCTTTCAGATGTGCCGATCAACCGCAAAGAAACAGAACTTCCCCTCTCTGACCGAATTAGAATTTTGACCAGTCCCGGTGTACTCCAACCCGTAGTAGACGATCTTCAGGTTCAGGGTTTGATCGGCTGCATTACTCCTACACAGGGGGCCGCAACTGGCTTAAGTGATAAAGAATTGGATCGTCTCTGCTACACCAGGTTGAGAAGTCGAATCAATACACAACTCAATAAAAACTCCCGAATCTTTAGAACCACATTTCAGGGGGATTCTGCTGCTGATGTTGAGTATATTTCTGACCTGTTGGCTAAGACTTTTCTAGACTATGGATTGGAATCTCGTAAACAAGATTTGCAGTTAGGACTTGATTTTCTAGATGACAAAATACCTGAAGCACGCCAGCGAGTCGATATCTTACAAACCGATCTGCAAAATTTGCGTCAGACCTACAGTTTTATCGATCCTGGCTCTCAGGGAAGCACTATTTCTGGTCAAATTAGCTCCTTTGAAAAGCAATATCTGGAAACCCTAATTCAGCTAGAAGAAACCGTGGCTCTCTATGACGAGCTACAGAACGAGCTGGTTCAACAACCTAAAGATACAGCAGCGTCTTCGGTATTATCTGGCAGCGGTCGGTACAGCGGCTTAATCGATAAACTGCTGGGTCTTGATGCTCAAATTGCTCAGGAGTCAACCATTCATCTAGAAGGCAGCCCAGATATGGATGTGTTGCAAGAGCAACGGCAAAATATGCTGGCGCTGCTCACCCGAGAGGGAGATGTGGCTCAGCGAGAGCTAATGGGTCGAATAGATGCGCTAGCTACCCGTGAAGTAGCTCTTTCAAGCACCCTGGCTTCACTGAATGTGGATGTGGATGAGCTAGCTGAAATTATCCGTCAGTTTACGGAATTAGACCTAGAACTTTCGATCGCAAACAATAGTCTTAAGGATCTGTTATTACGTCGAGAAAACCTTCAGGTTGAAATAGCCCAGCGAGAACTACCTTGGCAGCTTATTAACCCAACGGTAGTTGCTACAGAAGTGGCCAACTTGCAAAATAGCCTGGTTTTAGGCGCAATTTTGGGGCTGCTATTGGGCACGGGTTTAGCCTTCTTACTCGATACTCAAAAGGATGTGCTGTACACACCTAAAGATCTCAAACGGGTTACTCCTGTCCCCATCCTGGGGTTAATTCCCCACAATGCTGCGGTAGAACGTGGTTACGATGAGCAGCATTTGCTGACGTTATATCATCCTATAGGTGATGCCCTCGCGACATTAGGGGCCGGCAACAACGGCAACGGCAGGCGATCTAAAAATAGAGTTGCGCCTACGGAGGACATCTTTGCCTATCGAGAAGCCTTTCGATCCCTCGTGGCTAACCTGCAGCGCTTAGAAGCAGAAAGTCCAATTCGTTCTTTAGTGATTAGCTCAGCCGATAATCAACTGGCTGACTCAACTACAGCCGCTCATTTAGCCTGGGCAGCCGCAGAGTTGGGCAATCGAGTGTTACTCATTGATGCGGACTTCCGGTTCCCACACTTGCATAACTTTTTAGATCTTTCTAACGAGCAGGGCTTGGGTAATGTTCTAGCGGGTGAACTAGATCTTAAAAATGTAATCAAGCGATCGCCTACGGAACCCAATCTGTTTGTACTCACGACAGGCACTACCAGCGTTGATTCTACTCGGCTCCTTTCCTCAGCAAAAATGAGGCAGTTTATTGCTAAGACAGAATCCTACTTTGACTTAGTAATTTATGACTCTCCGCCGTTTTCAGAGTTTGCTGATGCCGCTCTACTCTCGGCTGAAACCAATGGCCTGGTGCTAGTGTCTCACCTGGGCACTGTGAAATCAGCGCAGCTAGAGGAAACCTCGAGAAGTTATGGATTGCCAAGATTCCCTTAATTGGCTTAATTGCCAAAGAGGCCACCTCTAAGATGGCCCTACTGCCAGTTTAGGTGAGTTATCTCAGGTGAGTTATCCGGGCAGAAGGGCTCAATGCAGAAAGTGCCTTACTCCAGTTAGGGCCATGATGATACCCAGTTCATTCGCGGCTCGAATGGAATCCTCATCGCGGCGACTGCCACCGGTTGCACAATGGCGCGAATGCCGGCGGCAGCGGCGGTGCGAACGGAGTCATCAAAGGGGAAAAAGCCATCGCTGGCGAGAATAGCGCTCTGGGCTTTGGCCCCGGCCTGGGTGAGAGCAATGCTAACCGACCCAACCCGGTTCATCTGCCCGGCCCCTATGCCCAGGGTTTGGTGATGGTGAGTCACCACAATGGCGTTTGATTTAACGTGCTTGACCACCCGCCAGGCAAATAGCAGCTCTGACAGATCCGCTGGGGTGGGTTTAGCCTCGGTGACAATTTGCCAGGCTGCCGGGTCGTCGGGGTGGGTGTCGGGGGTTTGCAGCAAAAAGCCCCCCGCGATCGCCTGCACCACCTGCCCTGGCCCCGTCAACAAATCTTCCAGTACCAGCACTCGCAGGTTTGGCTTTTTCGCCAGAATGGCCTGGGCCGCATCGTCACAGCCAGGGGCCACAATGCATTCCAAAAACGTGCCCACCAACTGTTGCGCCGTGGCGGCATCGATGGCGCGATTCAGCACCACAATCCCGCCAAAGGCCGAAACTGCGTCCGCATCGTAGGCGCGCTGGTAGGCGGTGGCCAGCGTATCGCCCATGGCCACACCACAGGGGTTGGTGTGCTTGAGGACGGCGGCAGCGGGTTGGTCAGCCGGGAACTCCGCGATAACTCGCCGGGCGGCTTCCAGGTCTACCAGGTTGTTGTAGCTCAGCTCTTTACCCTGGAGTTGGGCCGCCCCGGCCCAGCCGCTAGGGGTTGCCCCCGTGCGGTACCAGGCAGCGCTCTGGTGAGGGTTTTCGCCGTAGCGCAGGGTGGCCTGCTGTTGGCCCGTCATAGCCCACTGTTGAGGTAGGGTGCTGAGATCCGGCTCAGCCTGGGCCTGGGTCAGGTAGGTGGCAATGGCCTGATCGTAGGAGGCCGTGTGCCAGAAAGCGGCCTGGGCACAAGCCTGCCGAAACGCCAGGGGCACCTGGCCCTGGTGGACTCGCATAGCCTCTAGGTAGGGCACGTACTGGGTGGGTTGGCAGAGAATTGTCAGGTAGGCATGGTTTTTAGCCGCCGCCCGCACCAGGGTAGGGCCACCAATATCAATCTGCTCGATGGCTTCAGGCAGGGTAACACCTGCTTTAGCGATGGTTTGCTCAAAGGGGTAAAGATTGACCACCACCAGGTCAAAGGGGCGAATGTTATTGGCAGACAGATCGGCCTGGTCTGCGGGTAGATCCTGCCGGGCTAGAATGCCGCCGTGGATGCGGGGATGCAGGGTTTTGACTCGGCCACCGAGAATTTCTGGCGAACCCGTGTAGTCAGACACTTTAGTGACCGGGATACCGGCCTCAGCCAGAGTGCGGGCCGTGCCGCCGCTGCTGACAATTTCAAATTCAAATTCGCTGACCAGGGATTTAGCCAGGTCTACCAGACCCGTTTTATCTGATACGCTCAACAGTGCCAGCCGCGCCATGGTGGTTTACCCTCGTCGGTTTTACCCTCAGGATACAGGAGTCAGGAGTCAGGAGTTAGGCGTCAGAAGAAGCAGAGATCCTATCTCCTATCCCCTCTATTGCAGACTTGTAAAACCGCCCCGCTTACCCTGATAACCTGACAGGTACGGCAGCAAAATCATCCCCCCACCTTGCAAGCCGCAGGAGCGATATTGCACCAATTTCGGTCATGCTGGCGCACCACAGACGTGGGAGAATAGACAGCCTGTGCTTAGAGAAAACAACGGTATGACGGCGGCAATGCCCTATTCTTCTGAGGTTATTCAGTCAGCGATGCAGGCGGGGGAACTGGTGTTTGAACTGCCGGATCCCAGTGATGAGGGCATCTCTGACTACGAATTTAATCAGCAGGTGGAGGCCGCCTGGCAGGTGTGCGATCGCTTTGACCTGCAAACGGATATCTGGCGGGGGCGGATTTTGCGAACCGTGCGCGATCGCGAAAAGCGCGGCGGCGATGGTCGCGGCACCGGCTTCCTCAACTGGTTGAAGGAACGCGAAATTACCAAAAGCCACGCCTACAATCTGATCGAACTGGCCGAAAGCGCCGACCAACTGCTCGAAGCCGGTATGCTCACCCCTAAGGAGGTCAACCAGTTTAGCAAGCGGGCCTTTGTAGAAACCGCCAAGGCTCCCCCGGAAGTGCAGCAACTGGTCAGCGACTCAGCCCGCAAGGGCGACCACATTACCCGCCGCGAGGTGCGCCAGGTGGCCAATGAGTGGGCCGCCATGACCTCTGAGCTCATTCCCGAAACCCTGCGCGAAAAAGCCGCCAACAACACCATCCCCACCCGCTACATTGCGCCGCTGGTGAAGGAAATGGAAAAGCTGCCCCCGGCCCACCAAACTACCCTCAAAACCGAAGTCGAACTCAACCCCGACCTGGATACCCTTAAGCAAGTTACCGCCGAGGCCCGCTATCTCTCTAAATACCTGGCTTCGGCCAATCAGGTTCAGCTTTTAGAAAGCGAAGACTTTGACCTGGAACTGGCCCTGGAAGAAGCCTTGCGAGTCGGCTGCTTGAACTCCGCTGCCGATATGGTGGCCCAGGCCGCCCAAATTGAGCAAACCGCCGCCAAGCTCTACACCGCCTGGAAGCGCCTCAACCAACTGGCCGAACGAGTGTTTGTAGACAGCGGCGAAAGCACTCCCAATCTGCGGGCCCTGCTCACCGCCCTGGAGCCAATTACCAGCGAAACCGTGCAGGTGCGCCTGGGCGAAGCTAACAGTCCTACCGCCCAGACCGTACGCTGGCGGCTGCTGGCTGAGGAGTAAGGCAGAAGGCGGAAGGCAGAAGGCAGAAGACAAAAGGCGAATTCGGTAGGGTGCATCCGCAACCGCGATGCACCGCCAACAGGCCATCCTTAGATTGAGATAAAAGAGCGCAATCAACCGTTCTCATCAACAGGCTCCGATAAAGAAGTGCCAAACGCCGTAGCCAATTTTGAAGAGACAGGTTAGCGTTCCTAGTAAAAATCGCTAACTCCCATGCGCCCCCTGCTGATTGGCCCCCTTACCCTGGAGACTGTCACAATTCCGATTCGCAATCTGCCGCCTCGGCTAGAGGGTTGTCGCATTGTGCAGCTTTCCGACTTCCACTACGATGGCCAGCGATTGCCGACCCCCCTACTAGAAGCCGTAATTGCCCAGGTCAGCGCCCTTGCCCCTGATTTAGTGGCCCTCACGGGGGATTATGTGACCTCTGACCCGTCCCCAATTTTCCGCCTCTCAGCCTACCTGAGCCAGCTTAACAGTCGCTACGGCACGGTAGCCGTGCTAGGCAACCACGACAACCTGCGGCTAGGGGGCCGCCGCACCATTCTCCGCGAGCTGCAGCGGGCCGGCGTGCAAGCCCTGTGGAATCAAATCATCTATCCCCTAAGCGAAGACTTGCCGGTGGTGGGCTTGGCTGAATTTTGGTCAAAAGAGTTTAACCCCAAACCCCTTCTGGACTCTCTACCAACCACCACACCGCGCCTAGTGCTGTCCCACAATCCTGACAGCGCCGCTGAGCTAGCTCCCTACCGGGTGGATTTACAGCTATCTGGCCACACCCACGGTGGGCAGATCGTGCTGCCAGGGCTGGGCCGAGTTCCGGCGCTGGTTCAACGCCTGCAAACGTCCCAACTTGGAAAACTACCACTGCCCTACCTGAACCGCAAATGCGGCAAAATTCTCCACCACTGGGAATGGGCCGCTGGGCTGCATCAAATTGGTAATAACTGGCTGTATGTGAATCGCGGTCTGGGTACCTACGCACCAGGGCGCTTCCGTTGCCCGCCGGAGGTAACGCTGATCACGCTGGTTAGCGCGTAGCTACCACCTTTGGCCATGGAGCCTTATTCGGAGGGCTTTTCGGTGGGGGCATCTCGCAGGTGGGCCGGTCGCCAGCCCTGGTGTACCTTTTGGGGTGCCCGCGATACCACCAGGCAGTCATCGGGTACGTCCTTACGCACTACGGAGCCAGCGGCGATGGTGACATCTGCACCAACCGTAACTGGAGCCACCAGGACACTGTTGGAGCCGATTTTGGTGCGATCGCCAATCACCGTGGGGTGCTTCTGGTAGCCATCGTAGTTGGCGGTGATGGTGCCCGCCCCCACATTTACCTTCTGGCCCAGGGTGGCATCGCCCAGGTAGGACAAGTGCGCCACATTGGTGCCCGCCCCCAGGGTAGATTTCTTAATCTCTACAAAATTGCCGATGCGGCAGCCCTCACCCACTACGGCCTCGCCTCGTAGATGAGCATAGGGGCCAACCCGTGCTCCATCTTGCACAGTACTGTCGGTAATCACTGAGAAGGTAATGGTGGTATTGATCCCAATTCGGCTATTTTCAATCATGGAGCCGGGGCCAATGCGGCTGCCAGTGCCAATGACGGTTTTGCCCCGCAGGTGGGTTTGGGGTTCAATCACCACGTCGGGCTCAAGGTGTACGGTGGTGTCGATGGTGATGCTGTCGGGGTCAATGAGCGTTACCCCAGCGGCCATCCACTGCTCTTTGATGCGGTCCTGCAGAATGGCGTAGGCTTCCGCCAGTTGTTTGCGGCTGTTGATGCCAAAAATTCCTGGCAGTCGGTCACATCCACCGCCATCGCTGGGTTCAGGTCTTTGACCACGTCCGTCAGGTAGTATTCCTGCTGGTCGTTTTCGGCCTTGAGGTGGGGCAGCACCTCCATCAATTTTGCCCAGTTGAAGCAATACACCCCAGCGTTGATGCGCGGGTTCTGCCGCTGGGCGGGGCTGCAATCGCGATGCTCGACAATTTCCGTAATGATGTTTTGCTCGGTGCAGAAAACTCGCCCATAGCCCGTCGGGTCAGGGAACTGAGCCGTTAGCAGGGTGGCCGCATTGCCATGGTCTTGATGGGTCTTGACCAGGTTGTAAATGGTTTCTGGACGCAGCAGCGGTACATCGCCATTCAGCACCAGTAAATCGCCCTGAAAACCATCCAAGTGGGGAGTTACCTGCTGCACCGCATGGCCGGTGCCAAGCTGCTCAGTCTGTTCTACAAAGGTCAACCCAGGCCAATGAGCCAGCGCCGCCCGCACCTGCTCTTGGCCAAACCCCACAATGACAAAGGTATGGCTGGGCTGAATGGCGGCTAACCCATCCAAAACCCGCTCCACCATTGATTTTCCCCCCACCGAATGCAGAACTTTCGGCAGATTAGATTTCATCCGGGTGCCGCGCCCGGCGGCAAGAATGGCAACGGCAACCATTGCGATAGGCTCCCTCTAAGCTGGTGCTGCAAGGGAGTATATCGCGGTTTACGATCAATTCTATTCAGGGAGCGGGGATTTGAACCGTAGATTTAACGACCGTGAAGCTTGCACTCGCCCGATAATCGCTAGGATAGCATTGACCAGCACTCCCGTTCCAGTTCAGCGGCGTACTCCTATGGCGGTCACCATTCCCCTCCGCACCATCCACCTTTCTCCAGGCAGCCATCTGCTAATTGACGGCGTGACTTAGGAGCAGTACGAGGCATTACTAGATGAATTAGGAGGCGATCGCCGGGTGCCCCGAATTAACTACTGCGATGGCGCATTAGAAATCATGTCCTCCCTACCTGCTCACGAGCGTCCACACCGCATTATTGCTGATATTGTCAAAGCCTTGCTAGATGCCCAAGCAAACGCCCCTGGGAAGACTTTGGTTCTACCACCTTCAAAAAGCCAAAGCGAGCTGGCTTGGAGCCAGATACCTGCTTCTATGTGGATGACACGGCAACGCTGGTGTGCCATCCCATGCGGATGGATTATGAGCGATGATGCCGCGACTGGTGCAGCAAGCTTTTCAGCAAGGGACGAGCCAAATGCTGCGGGCCTTGCGGCAGTCCCTTACCCATCGCTGAGGCTGAGCCGTTGAGCATGGCGAAACCACCCTGGAGCGCAATCCATGCGCGGGTGCATCGGGAGTTGCGGGGGCGATCGCGGCTGCCCCAGGGCACCGCCCTACTCGCTGCCGTTTCCGGCGGGCAGGATTCTGTTGCCATGCTCAAACTCCTGGTCGATCTACAACCCAAGTGGCACTGGCAGCTACACGTGGCCCACTGCAACCACCGCTGGCGACCTGACTCGGCAGACAATGCCGCCTTTGTGGAGAATCTTTGCCGTCAGTGGGGCATCCCCTGTGAGGTTTTCATAGCTGAGGCTGTCTCTAAAACGGAAGCCGACGCGAGGCAGTGGCGCTACGCGGTGCTGGGCGACTGGGCTAGGGCACAGGGCTATACCCACATCGCCACCGGCCATACCGCCACCGACCGGGCCGAAACCCTGCTCTACAATCTGCTGCGCGGCAGCGGCACCGATGGCCTACAAGCCCTGGCCTGGCAGCGGCCCCTGCCTTTGGCGGATACGGGCATCAGCCTGTCTGATGTTCGGGACTGTGAGGATAGCTCAAACCGTCCCAATATCACCCTGGTTCGTCCTCTGCTGGCCCTAACCCGACAAGACACAGCGGATTTTTGCCAGCAGTTCAACCTGCCGATTTGGTTAGACACGACCAATCAGGATCTCTCCTACGCCCGCAATCGGCTGCGGTTGGAAGTAATGCCCTATCTCAAGCAGCACTTTAACCCCAACGTAGAAAGCACCCTGGCCCAGACGGCGGAAATTCTTACGGCTGAAGTCGATTGGTTGGCACAAATGACCCAGGAAATTTATCAGGCTGCGGTAGAGATGGACTCCACCGCCCAAACCTGGCGACTCCATCGTCCCACGCTGACCAATGTTCATCTCGCTTTACAGCGGCGAGTAATGCGACAGGTGCTTCAGCACGCCACAACGACCCAGATTAACTTTGAGCATGTAGAGAAACTGGTAAGCCTGATTGCCGCCCCCAACCGTACCCAAACCGACCCGTTTCCAGGTGGCCTGACTGCCCTGGTTGCTGCCGAGTGGATTGTGCTACGGCCAGACGCGTCCCTACTCCAGGAGCATGACCGTGAGTTTTAACTTCTTTAACAGCGCCGACTTCACGGATGACCCGCAGCAATATTTCTCTAGCCGCAGCAGAGACTACGAGTGTTACCGGCCTACCTATCCCGCCGCCGCTATTGAGGCCATCCTTAACAACCTCCAGCTGCCGCTGACGGTAGCCGATGTTGGGGCAGGCACGGGCATTGGGGCACGCCTGCTGGCCCGGTCAGAGGTTAAGGTCTGGGCCGTGGAACCCAGTGCGGCCATGCGCGAGTCAGCCTCCCCTCATGCCCAGGTCGAGTTTCTGGCTGGCTCGGCAGAAGCTATCCCCTTACCCTCAGCTTCCGTAGACGTAGTAAGCTCCTTTCAGGCCTTTCACTGGTTTGATTTTCAGACCAGTTTGCAAGAATTTCGCCGGGTGCTAAAGCCGCAGGGTCGCCTGGCCCTGGTCTGGAGCTTTTGGGATGGGCGAGACCCCATTACCCACACCTACAGCCGTTTAGTGCTGGAGTCTGCCCCTAAAGCTCAAACGGTCGGCCCAGCTAAATCCTGGCTAGATCGACTCCACTACCGCCTGTTCTGGCAGGGCATTAGGCTACCAGGCTTTACCCGGCTAACTCGCCAGGAATTTAACCACACCCAGACTTTAGATGGCCAGGGCTTAGTCGGTTTAGCCTACAGCCAGGGCTTTACACCCGCCGCAGGCGATGCCTGGAATGCCTTAGTCACTAAAATCCTGGCGCTTTATCAAGAGCACCAAGACAACCAGGGGCAAGTAACATTGCGGTATCGCACCCGCCTCTACCTAGCGACCTTGAGGTGAGCCACGGAATAAAGTCCCCTCTCTCCTCTGCGTTCTTCCCTCTGCTTCGCACGGGCTTCGCCCTACGTTCTTCCCTCTTCCCTCCTCGTTCTTCCCTCCTCCCCCCTCATGGTTCAGGTAGATTTTCAGGATCCAACCCAAGGGATCTTAAATAGTCGGCCAGGCGCTCAGCCCGCTGTCGTTCTGCTTCAGCCCGCTGCCGTTCTAGCCTCAGTTGCGCCTGAAGTTGCTGAATCAGTTCTTGCGGCAGCGGATAGGGGTTGCCGCTCTCATCGTGCCAGGCTAACCATTCCCGCTGAATACCGCCAAGTTCGCCCTGTACACGGCCAATGCCCAGCCTAATCTCTGGGATCCAAAAGGGCTCCTTGGTGTGTAGCTGGTAGTGCCCCTGCACCAGTTGGTAGACCTCCCAGGGCTGGTGTTTGTCTCGGCGGCTGTATTCGGGGTTGTAGATGATGTAGTATCTCACGCCCAGGTCAGCATAGTCGGCCATTTTTTTGCCGTATTCTTGGCCGTAGGTTTTAGAGACATACTCCAACGTCAGCAGGGGAGCGACGTCGTTTTCTTCTTGCAGTACGTAGCTGAGGCGGCCTCGGCCTTCCCGCTTGTGGCGCGGTACACCGATGCTTAAAAAGCCGTCAGGAATTACCTTAGGAGCCCATTGGCGCTGAGCTTCCCGGTCGTAGATACCCATATCTACACCAAAGAACCAGTCCTGGCGATCGCCCCAAATCTCTTCCAAAACGGCTAGCAGCCAGTTGGGGAGGGTATTTTGGTTTTCGTTATCCACGGGCGTATCGTCGGAGCAGGGCAGTTCTTCTGAGGTGGGAAGCCGCCAATCGGAGTCAAGCATGGGAGATTCCATACCCAGTGCCTCAACGGTTGAGTATTGTTATTATGGCACCTGGCCTTAGCCGCCAGTTCCAACCCAACCTGGACTCAATCCGTCATCTTTCTACAGTGCCGAGGTACGTTTTGCCGCTTACCGTTCTACCCGCCACCGCCTTTATCGATCCCTTTGGCCACAATCGGGCGGCTATTGAGGGCATCTTTCGGACGGTTACCCATCAGATTCTAGATTATCTCACCAGTGCTGGGAGCCAGGTGCCGTTGCCCCAGGTGGAGAGCAGTCTATACCAGGCCATCCCAGAGCAGCCAGGGGAAATGGCAGCGCTGCTGGAGCCCTTGCAGGCGATTATGGCGCAGTCGATGAATCCGGCCCATCCAGGCTACATGGGCCATATGGATCCGCTACCGACGACGGCTTCACTGCTGGGGGATTGGGTGGCTGCGGCCCTCAACAACAACATGCTGAGTGTGGAAATGTCCCCCGCCTTGTCGCGGTTGGAGCCTTTGCTGATGGCAGAAATTGCCCAATTGTTTGGCCTGGGGGAAAAAGCCGGGGGATTGCTGGTCAACGGCGGCACCCTGGCCAACCTACAAGCGCTAACGGTGGCGCGCAATGTTAAGCTCAATTGCTTGCAGAAAGGATTGGCTGGACAACCCGCGCCGGTTCTCTTCGCTTCCGAGATGGCCCACACCTCAGTTCAAAAGGCGGCCATGCTGCTGGGGCTGGGGCTAGATGGCGTGGTGCTAGTGCCCACCAACGCGAATGCTCAGATGCAGCCCGATGCCCTGGAAGCGCTAATTCAGAAATCCTTGCAAGCAGGTCAGCACCCCTTTGCGGTGGTAGCAACGGCGGGAACAACCGTAACCGGCAACATTGATCCGCTGCCGGAAATCCACCGCATCGCCAGAGATTACAACCTTTGGTTCCATGTGGATGCGGCCTACGGCGGGGCGATCGCCTTCTCCCTCACCCATCGCCACCGGCTCCAGGGCATTGAACGGGCTGATTCGGTTACGTTCAATCCTCAGAAATGGCTGTATGTGGCCAAAACCTGCGCCTCGGTGCTGTTTCGCGATATGGCACTGCTGCACAGTCACTTTCGCATTGCCGCCCCCTACATGAAGGCCGAGTCGCAATGGACAAACCTGGGGGAAATCTCAGTGCAGGGCACCCGCCACACCGATGTGCTGAAGCTGTGGCTCTCGCTCCAACATCTGGGAAAGGCTGGCTATGCGGCGTTGATTGATGCCAGCTATGATCTGGCTCAAATCATGGTGGAACATATTCGTCAGCGGCCCAACCTGGTACTGGCGAGTGAACCGGATATGAATTTGGTCTGCTTTCGCAGTTGCCCCGAAAATTTGTCCCCAGAACAATGGGATGCCTGGAATGCCCACTTGCAGCAGGTTCTCCTTCGAGAAACCAAGGTTTTTCTCTCGCTGCCAGTCTTTCGGCAACAGCGCTGGTTAAAGGCGGTGCTGCTCAACCCGTTTACCACCGCAGAGCAGATTGCCGCTCTGTTTAGCCAGATTGATGATCAGATTTCTGGTTAATACGTTACTACCCAGACAATCGAGGCAATCTACTATACTGAAAGCAAACTATGCTAATAGCAAAAACTGCGTCCTTTAATTAGCGTCATGACTGCCTCTCTAGCCAAAATTCTTACGCTTGAAGAATTTTTCAAGCTTCCATATATAGAGGAATCTCCAGCATGGGAATATGTAGATGGGATTGCGGTTCAAAAGCCAATGCCCAAAACTCGGCACTCCATTTTACAAAAACGGCTGCTGACCGAGGTTGATAGTCATAGTGAAGCCTATACAGCACTACCTGAACTGCGCTGTACGTTTGCTGGGCGATCAATTGTTCCTGATGTTGCAGTCATTGCATGGAATCGAATTCAAGTAAATGAGGTAAGGGAGCCAGAAGATAATTTTGTTGAAGCCCCTGATTGGTCAATCGAAATTCTTTCCCCTGATCAGAAGGCAAATCGTGTCATTGATAACCTTTTACATTGCATAAAACGGTAGTCCTAAAGATGTAAGGATGGAAGGGATAAGCGTTCCAGCAGAAAACCCATGTCTGATTGCCAGCCCACCTGCCCTGATTGCCTGTCAAGTCGTGTCGTCAAAAACGGCAAAATCCATAACGGTAAACAGAACTTTAAATGCCGTGAGTGTGGCAGACAATTCGTGCAAGACCCTCAAAATAAAATCATTGACCAAGCAACCAAAACCTTGATTGATAAATTGCTGCTGGAGAAGAT
>JAAUUR010000060.1 GCA_012031045.1 Leptolyngbyaceae cyanobacterium SM2_5_2 | reverse complement strand
GTCGGCATCCATGTACAGGAAGCGCTCAAACGGTCCATCAAAAGGCGCAAAAACGGCGGTGGGTGCCCCTGCGGTGAATGCCTGGGCTGCCGACTTTCTGCCACTGCTGCCGGGCGCTGGGGTGGGTGGCCCAAATCTTCTCCACAAAGGTATCCCAGCGTTTAATGGAAGCGACATCCCCATACATCTGCACCTGGGGCCGCTCTGCCGCCAGCTCTCGCAACCGCCCTACCTGGTCATCGTAGGGGTAGATGCACACCGGCATATCTGAACCCGCGAATACCTCAATGCTGTTGAGCAAGGCCACAATTTGATCGTAAACCCGGTCATTGCCAGGGTACAAATGCCGTCCATAACTCTATTTATCCATGAACCTCATCCCCTTCCCTTAACCTGGGCAGATCGGGGTTGGACTTATTTCTCATAGTCTCTTAATACCCAGTTTGAATCTTAAACCCTCAATTTTTCCAAGTACCCCAGTTAGCCTTGGTGCGTCATGCTAAGCGATGATGCATCCTACAATAAATGACACTGAAACAATCATTTCAAGATAGCTGAAACCTTTGATATACCGTAGGGTGGGTACTGCCCACCGGCCTTAATTCAGTGATACTCTACCCTACAATAATTAGGGGCACCTACTCCTATTTTTAACTGCGCCTTCCTACTCAGGCACATCAGGATTAGCGTTCTGGGCCAAGGTCAAACTCTGTTCCAGCAGCTTTAAGGCCACCATTAAATTGGCCTGAGTCCACAGCAGCGGGGTTGAAACATTTGGAATGTAGGCTCCATCCTGAATATAGTAAAGTTCAGGACATTTCCAGGCGGGAATGTGATATTTCCCCACCCTACAGTTTTCCCCGGTGATCTGGCCTAAAGATCGATTGAAATAAGTGACCTGCTCGGCCAAATCCGAGGGCCGACGGTGAGCTTGAAACCTGACGCCGTATAGCGCTGAAATAATAGGGTCAAAAATACACCACTGAGCCTCTTCACCCACCTGAACCGACCGATTATGATCCTCAAGCCAGGCTTCACGCTCTGTAGAGATGGATGTTTGGATATTTTCGGGCAGGTCAGTAAAAAGTTTTTACACCAAAATGAGTCTCCCAAATATCTGGAGATGCCATAATCTCCCTGCAAATTATTGACTACCCCTTGCAGGATCTGATCGGCAGCGGCACCACTAATAACGTTTAGAGGATAAATTAAGAAAAGCAAGGCACTATCGTAACGCCTTGCCTTAGGCTCTGGCTGGATACATTCGTGGGGCAGGATTTTACCTAAGGCAGTTTCTCCCTTCTTAATCAAGTCCTCTAAACGACGGGGCGTGACAAACTGATCGTTGTACCGGCAGCAATGGGCAATAAAAGTAGAATCGGTGAATAGCTGCTTTAATGTCCGCAGTCCTGTCACGACAACGCCAATACTAGAAGCTTCAATTTTTCGTCCCTCTTCCCAGTGGCCGCTGTCTTCATCTTGCCAATACTGGACCGATTCAAAATAGAGAGGGAAAAGCCCCAGCATTTCAACATCACTTTGCTGAAGCTGAATATGACCTTCCCTGGCTAATTTACAGTAAAACCAAAGAAAGTAGCCAAGGGCATCGTTTTGAGCATGCTGCCAGTTTTCTTCAACCTCTGAAAGCGTCTGCCCATTGAAACGAATATGGGGACGATTCATCGCCACGGCAGGGTCAGACAGCCCGTCAATAATTTGCTCAAACCGAGATCTATACTTTTGAAAATACGCCATTAAAGTCTGGGCGTTTTTAACCGCAATTTCGGTTAAACCAAGACTGTAGTGGGCATAGGCTACATACACGTTGTCTCGCACCCAAACATAGGCATAACCGGTGTTTTCAGCACCTACCGCCGCCGCGGCAGGAAAAAGACCGTTATCAAGGATTAGGAAATCAAACACATCCTCCTGTGACAACATTGCTGAGACTTCCTGAATTTCTTCAAGGGAATAGGAAGCCTTCATTAGCTCTTGAATCTTTTTGTTATTAGTAACAACCATTTTCTTTGATTCCACCGCAAAAAATAAATTGACTAGCCATGACCTTCAAGATTTGCTCAAGTTTCAACATTTTATATTGACATCTTGGCATATCAGGCTTTAGAGGACATAATCTCCCGGATTTTCTTCCAGTCTGATATTTCTGATATCAAGTTCACCGCTGCCTACTCCAGGCCGTTGAGCTAGCGCTCCTTCCTCTTCGCCTTGGCTACAACCAAATTCAAAAATAATAAAGGAAATATAACCAAAATCTGGAACCTTAGGACTGTAGCGATAATTTCCATCAGATTTAAACAAGGTCCATTTTTGATTGTTTTCCAGATCTAAAGAAAAGCTTTTCCACTCACTGATATCTTGCCTTGGATTAATTAAGCAATAGTGCCTTAGTTTAACTTTAATAAAACCTTCTGTATCTCCATAAGAGTAAAACCAATGTTGTAGCCAACCGTTGACAATGCGAAACCCCACTTCGATATCTTCATGGCCTTTTTCAATTCTCATGTCAAAGGTAAGATATCGCATCCGGTTATCTCTAATACGAACCTTGTCACCAGAAGGACGAATTGCAACATTGACCCCACCAATAGAATGGCTCTGGAATATAACGTGTAAGTATTTCCCATTTCTGTTAATGCTTGCATGGATCAAGCTTGCTAAAGAAGTAGAGACATCAGCCCAGAAAAAATAAACTGCATTTTTATTTTCACCTGCTATGTCAAAGTCCTGAAAGGAGCTTTTCTTGACTTCGCCTTGGAGTCCTGAAAGAGTATACAACTTTAGATTCCGAATCTCCTATTCTTTGCATATTTTCAATCAAGCCTCTAACCATCTCTCCTGAAGTAAGAGTTATATCTTTCTGAAGATTCTGCTTAATATTTTCAAGTTGATTAGGGTTGATGCTAACCGATACCCCTTTTCTAATAAAAACAAAATACACAAATAGGTATGAAAATAGAGCCCCTACAATACCTGCCGTAGAGTCACTTAAAAGATTAATTACGGCTTGCTTCACAGTGACCGGCTGTGTCCCTGATTGAGTTGCAAGCCAGACATTCAGACCACCTAATATAATGAAGCCAGCTATGGCTAATAATACCAATAGCCATTGAACTTGTTCAGGAGTAGGTCTTGAATCGGGAGTTTTATTGTCCTGAAACATACTTTATTCCTCGTCAGCAACAGTTGCAAACAGTAATTACAAAACTTTAAAAGCACTATTAAGGATTAATTTACTCTGCCTAAAAAGCATAACTCAAACATTAGGCTGAGCACAAATGAATTTGGCAGAGTCTGGTGGTTTCAGACTACTCTAAAAAGACCAGTCAGACAACAACAAAACAAAAAATTAAACGGCTTATAGACTCAGGCAACTAGTTCAGGAAATCAAATTTGATGAACTCTGGTCCTTTGTTGACAACAAAGGCAACCAGCCGGGGGTCTGGCTAGCGATAGATGCCGACCCCCGAACAATCATCGGCTGTCACATCGGCGACCGTTCCAGGGAATCGGCGATGGCCCTATGGCAGTCCATCCCGGCGGTATACCGACAGTGTGCCCAGGTCTACACCGATTACTGGGAGGCCTACGTCAACGGCATTCCACGCAAACGACATGTTGCGGTTGGCAAAGACAGCGGTTTAACAAACTACATTGAAAGACTGAACAACACGCTGAGGCAGCGGATTTCTGGGTTGGTGAGGAAGACACTATCCTTTTCCAAGAAGCTCGAGAACCACATCGGTGCGATCTGGTTGTTCATCCATGACTACAATCGCCAAATCAGAGAGAGGCTGGCAGAACGGGACGAGTCCATCTTTCCTCTGTTCTTTAATAAAATGCACAACCAAATTTCGACTTCATCTGCAATTAATTATTCAGCTTGGTGTTCTAGGCGATCCAGGCCGATAGGCAGGGTGTTAGCGGTTTGGATACCGTAGCGGGACAGCAGGGTAGCGCCGAAGCCAAATAGGCTAATTAGGCTAACCAGGAGCCCGCCCGCAATTGGAATTAGACTAATGGCAAACAGCAAAATTAGGCCCAGCCAGAACTGTTGGAAGTGGGCGTCGGGCTGGTGAGAGCGTAGCCGTTTACCCAGCCAGACGCAGGTGGCAATACCGCCCAAGAGCCAAGTGAATAGAACAACAAGATTAGCCAACGGAATCAAAATAGCGCCGATGATGCTGCCCGCAATTAGCACAGTGAGGATAATTAGGGCGATAAATCCACCTATGCCGTAGACCAGGCTCATTACAGGGCGAGCGTGGATGACGGTTGCAATATCATCGACATGTCCCGGCAGCAGTAGTAGCAGCAGGCAACCCGCGATCGCGGCCACAGCAAAGGTTATTACCCAGAACGCTACGTTGCCAAGATAGAGCGTGCCGAGCACGCCAAAGCGCTCAAACAGGCCACTATAGTTTTCCAGCACGGTGAACTCGTTGCCGACTACTAAGGCACTCTCAGACCGAAGCACTCGGCCACCAATGGCGAAGGCATCCCCAGCGACCTGAACGTCGTCTTCGAGTTGAAGGTTGCCGCCAATGGCGAAGGCATCACCCTGCACGATCGCCCCTGGCTGCACGGTGAGGTCGCCCCCATGGCAAAAGCATCATTGACCCGCTGAGATTCGGCAACAACAAGATCACCACCAATTTTGAAGGTGTCCTGGTAGGCGGGGCTAGCCTGGGCGGGGGTATAGCCACCGCTTACCCAAAGCGCCCAAAGTAAGGTCAGAAGGCCAACCAGCCACCATTTTACAAGTTTCCATTGCATGGGTTTATTTCCTTAAATCAAAAGTTGCTATTCAAAAAGCAGAAAGTCAATAGCTGCAAACGGTTGATGTTTCTTCCTTCTGTATCACTCCACCACTCCATCACCCCGCTCGCCCAGGTTCCATGCGGCTCAGCTCAGCGGCGAAGCCGGTCAGTCTGCCGCTATCCCTGGAATCACCCAGGATGTCAGATCGCCCGCCATCTTATAAAAGTTGGGCAAAGATCGTCATGGCGGTAATCCTCAAGTCGCTTTTGCTAACCTTTAAATCTCAGCTTAGATAGAGAGTCTGAGGAAGTTGTGAAGAATTCGTTGCTCTGTTGCGATCGGAGCCTGTGCAGTGGGGTGCATTTCACATTTGGCCCTCACCCTGCCAAAAAAGGAGAAGACGCTGGCGTGTTTATCCACCGATTCCAGAGATGACATCGCGCCTGCTTCATCCGCCTGCTTCATCCAAACTTACCGCTCACATAACGTTGGGTAGCTTCCTCCTGCGGATGTTCAAAAATTTGATGGGTCGTGCCATATTCCACCAGGTAGCCAAAGCGCTTGCCCTTGGCGTCGACATCGGCATTGAAAAAGGCGGTGAGGTCTGCAATCCGGGTGGCCTGCTGCATATTGTGGGTGACGGTTACGATGGTGTAGTCTTCCGCTAAATTCCGCAGTAGTTCCTCAATTTTTAGGGTTGAAATTGGGTCAAGGGAGGCACAGGGTTCATCCATCAAGATGATATCGGGTTTAGTGGAAATAGCTCTGGCAATGCATAGCCGCTGCTGTTGCCCGCCCGAGAGCTCCAGTCCACTGGTGTGCAGTTTGTCTTTTACTTCATTCCAAAGAACCGCCTGGCGAAGGGAGCGTTCCACCAGGTTATCCAGATCGGTTTTAATGCCCAGGGCCCTGGCCCCAAAGGCAATATTGTCATAAATCGATTTTGGGAAGGGGTTCGGCTGCTGAAACACCATGCCAATGCGACGGCGAACCTGAACCGCATCGACATTACTACCGTACAGGTCTTGTTTGTAGTAATAGATATGACCCTCAATGCAAAAGCCATCGATCAGGTCATTGAGGCGGTTAAAGCAGCGAATTAACGTGCTCTTACCGCATCCGGAGGACCAATCAGGGCCGTAATTTTCCGTTCGGGAATAGCCATGGTGACATCCCGCAAAGCGAGAAAATGACCATAGTAAACACTCAGGTTTTCGGTCCTCAAAATCGGGATTTGTTCCTTCAGAGAAAGAGTAGATGTCGTTCGACTTGAGTTCAGCATTGTGGCACATCTCCACTAATAAATACGCTTGCGGGTAGTCCAGCGAGCCAGAATGCTGGTTAGCAACACCAGCAAAACTAGAATCAGGGACGCCGCCCA
Organism: Leptolyngbyaceae cyanobacterium SM2_5_2; assembly: GCA_012031045.1. Lineage (GTDB taxonomy): Bacteria > Cyanobacteriota > Cyanobacteriia > Phormidesmidales > Phormidesmidaceae > Nodosilinea. The sequence goes on along the minus strand of JAAUUR010000060.1, from coordinate 9,626 downwards.
GGCCAGGCGCTGCTGACTGACATAGGGAACAGAAGCAAAGTTGTACACCAACACTGACAGGGAAGCGGTTGGCTCCCACAGCCCCCCAGACCAGTACAGAGAAAAAAGCGCCGGTAAAGATAAGGGGGGCAGTCTCTCCAGCAGCGCGAGCCACAGCCAACGTTATGCCCGTGGCGATGGCTGGTAACGTTGCTGGCAAAACGACTCGAATGATGGTCTGAAACTTCGAGGCACCCATGCCTAGCGCGGCCCAGCGGATACTGTCAGGCACAATTTGCAGGCCCTCATCGGTGGTGCGTACAATGATCGGCAACATCAAAACGGCCAAGGCAAACCCACCAGCAACGGCAGAAAAAGTCTTGGTAGTAACTACAAAAATGCCGTAAATAAAAACTCCCATGAGGATGGATGGAACTCCACTGAGCACGTTGGTACCAAACCTGATCCAACGGGCTACCCTACCGGAGCTAAATTCCACTAGGTAAATGGCCGCCAAGATCCCGAAGGGAACACTCAGGGCCGCACCCAGGCCTACCATCATTAAGGTGCCAATTAGCGCATTGGCGAAACCGCCCCCTTCTGCCAGGGGGGGGTGGCGGCAGAGAGGTAAAGGCTTCCAGATCAAGGCGTTCAGCCCCTTGATAAATCACATAGCCAATTACCAGGGCAAGGGGAACCAGGGCTAACAAGGTGAATAACCCGGCCAGTAAGGTCCAGAAGGTTTCTCCTAACCGCTGGTGAGAAGCGGGTTGCCCGGCAATCGCATCCATGGCGGCCTGAACTCGCGCTTGGTCATTCGAAGCAGCATCCATAGCAGCACCTAGTACTGTTTCACCCGCAAGACAATCAGTTCCGCCAAAATATTAACCACCAGGGTCATGGCAAAGAGAATCAGCCCGGCATACATCAATGCTGAAACCTGTAGGCCACTGGCTTCGGCAAATTGATTGGCCAGTAAAGAGGCAATGGTGTTGGCCGGGGCCAGGATGGAGATATTTAAATCGTTAGAATTGCCAATCAGCATGGTGACGGCCATGGTTTCGCCCATGGCTCGCCCCAAAGCCAGCATGACGCCACCGACAATTCCAGAAGCGGCGGCTGGTAACAGGACTCGAAATATGGCCGTCCAGCGCGTCGCTCCCATGCCCAAGGCCGCCTGGCGCAGGGTAGGCGGTAGAGCCGCCAGGGAATCCCCGCGAGATCGATGAGATTAGCGGCAGAATCATCACGGTTAAGACTAGAGCTGCTGGCAACATGCCAGGTCCAAGGTACTGGGCGCTAAACAAGGGGAACCATCCCAAATTTGTATGCAGCCAGGTTCCAATCGGTTTTAGAAAAGGAATTAGAACATAAATGCCCCAAAGACCGTAAACGACGCTGGGAATCGCCGCTAGCAGTTCTACCATAAAATTCAAAGCGAGTCGAATTGGCCGGGGTAGAAAGTTCTCGCTCAAAAAGATGGCGGTGCCGACCCCAATTGGCACCGCCAAGAGTAATGCAATCAAAGAACTGGCAAAGGTGCCAAATATCATGGGCAAAGCCCCATATTCGTTCTGCACCGGATTCCAGGTACTACTGACCAGAAAATATCCACCAAATCGTTCTATCGCCGGAATGGCATCGATTCCGACGACAATCGCAATATAAATGAGTACTCCGACCACAGCAAACGCAAACAGACGGGTTGCCCATTGAAACCCTTTATCAAGGGCAAAACTGCCCAATTCTCTAGGGGGAATTTCAGGGAACGAATCTTCTGTCAACTGAGGTGTCATATACTTACCGGAAACAGCTTCCGTCGAGATAATAACCATTAATTTAGAGCTTGCACTTCTAAATTAATGCCTATCACAAGCGGCACTTGTGGTAGTTACAAAAGCTGATATAAAATGATATGAGCCGAAATATTTCTTGAATCAAAATAGAGTCAGGCCCTTACCTTGAAAATCAAGAAAGGGTTAATTTCGGGTTAAGAAATGATTTTGCTAGGGCCTGTGAATTCCGCTATTGTTTACATGTCTGGTGCGGTGATACTGGTTATTTCCCCCAACTGCACAGATAGAGATGCCGGAGGATCTTACCAGCGGTACCAGCCAGTAAACTGACAAACCCAGCAGCGCCTCATCAGGGTGTTCTAAGGTTAGTTTGTTGACCGTGGACTAATGCTAATGACGTTATCTAACGCCCTGCTAAGCGGCGGTAGATAACACTGATACTCGTTATAATGTCAATTTTCTATAATAAACTTAAGCTTGCCAAGATCTTACCGGATTTTTTAACTTCCTCATAAGAATCACATCTTTATTATTCCAGAGTTTTAGCATAAAGAGAATTGGTTACACTTACTAAGCTATGGGCAGTTTGTGAGAAAGTTGTGAGGGTCTAGAAAGGAACAAAACCATTTGAAAACCGACCCTCATTGAGCTACCCGATCAGCATGTCCATTTAGACCTGGCTCAGGCGGGTCACAGCGGTGGCCAAAGTCTCAAAATCAACGGGTTTAGTAAGATGGAGCTGGAATCCAGCCTCCCTTGCCGCTTGAACATCTTTTCGAGAACCATAGCCACTCAGGGCGATCGCCGGTAGTTGCCCCCCTTGTTCTGCGGGCAGTGCCCGCACCTGTCGCATCAACTCATAGCCGTTGACATCAGGCAGCCCGATATCGCTGACCAAGACATCCAGAGGCTCGCAGGTAATGATGGCAAGAGCCTCTGCGGCTGACCGGGCAGTAGAAACAATGGCCCCCAGATTCTCTAAAAAGAAGGTGAAAATCCGCAAGGTATCTTCGGTATCTTCAACCAATAAAATACGGATACTAGTTAGAGATTTTTCTATAGTCAGCATAGTTGAGGCACTGGGTTGGATCGGCCTAAGAGGATGTTTGAAAAGTCAAAGAGAGTCTCAAATTACACTTTGGAGTAGACCAGATTTCACTCGAAGTTCAGCGGTCTGGGAGTCTCTTGGCGACAAAATAGTCCTAGGGCAGCCCTTTTCAAACACCCTCTAACGAGGTGGGAAAGCCAGGGTGTTGTTCAGAGGCCACCCCTTGAGGATGATGGTGGCAGGTCACAAAGTCAAAGACTTTGAAACATAAATTTTTATTCTATATTGTTGCCCATGCCATCTTCACAACTTCCTCATAATAATATTCCATACTCTCCCCATAGAAGCTCAACCCTGCATGTCGTATAATGGCAAGACTTTTGGTATTTTCCTTGCAGAGGGTATCACACTCTATGCTACCCCTAAAGCATGAGAAAGCCTAGACTGGCGGCCTATCTACTTGAATCATAAGGATGATTATAGTGATGTTAAATTCTTCTCGTAAAATTTTCTGTCGTTATACCAATCACACCCCTCAATTTCAAATTGTTCGTATCTCCAACATTCCTCATTGGTTCTTTGAGCGCACAGTTATTCCCCATGGTTATATTCTCTTTGACGCCTTTCAAGACGCACAACTTGAATTACATACCAGTACGATGATGGACTCCATTTTGTCGGATACTATCCCCTGCATTCAGTTAATTCAAACACATCCTAGACAAAATCAGACCTCTCAATTTGTCAAAAATATTGCTCAGGAGCTACTTACTGGATGAAATGTGACATCATCGAAATGGAAGGTGTTGTTCTAGAGTCACTTCCTAATGCCATGTTTAAAGTCAAGCTCGATAATCGCTTTCAAGTTCTAGAATATATCTCAGGTAAGATTCGGAAGAACCAAATCAAATCTAGAAACTGAGAAGAAAAATTTAAGGATGGATAGTTGGCGATGAAACTACACCCTGAGTCTGAATTTATTCGTTTTTTAGAAGATGACTTATCTCTACCCCCTGCCTCTGTTTCAATGGCCGTCAAGCGCCACGGGGGCGATTATCGTTTGCTCCCCATCATTCTCTGGCAGTATGGGTTAGCAACCTTCGATGAAATTACCGATATGTTTGACTGGCTCGAAAATCAATAAAATAAATTGATAAAAATATGAAGCTTTCAAATATAATACTTCCATTTACCCAGTCTAAACAGCAAGCTTGGTGGGTTGAGATTCAAACTCAGGTGCCTAATTGCACATATTACTTTGGCCCCTTTGATAGCTGCAAAGAAGCCAAGTTTTCCCAAGTGGGCTACATTGATGATTTAGTCCAGGAAGGAGCCAGAGATATAGTCGTTAATATTAAGCAAATCCATCCTCAGCAACTTACAGTTATTCAAGATGAATGCAGTCCACTGGTCTGAGGTCAGCCCAGAGTCAGTAGTCGAGTCAGTAGCTTGACTGACGATCGCTGCCGAGCGTCAGGTGGGCCACTATCGCGCCAATCACCCCCAGCGTTGCTACAACCCCCAAGAAAGCCACCCCGACCGCTCCGCCCATGACGCCAACCTGTCGAAGATACTGCTGGCAATCGCGCATATCCCCTTACATCAGAATGCTGAAACTATGCGCCGTCGCGAAGGTCTCTGCACTAGATAGGTAGTAAAAAACCGCTCAATGGTTCTCAGGGCTCTATCCGCGCCATGTTGAGCTGTCTTTGAAAGCGACCTACCCAGATCACAGTGTTCAGTGGGGATCCGCAGTAACCAGGCTCGGGGGTGGTTACCATAAAGGACATGGGTTAGAGCGACTAGCGTTGATGGATCACAGGCCTGATGCATTGACATCGTAGTGCAGCGGGACAAGGCCTCTTTGTTCGTTACAACTGGGTTGATTTGAATGCTCGGCGCATTGCTTTTGCCACAGGCATCGACGAAGATGACATAGTCGGCCTTAGCCATATCGGCGGCAATTTCTGGCAACAGTTGTTGAACCGGTAGGGATTTGACTGACGATAAATGCCAGTCTGAGACAGCCATGGCGACCTGGGGGCCGACACCATCATCTCCCCGTAGTTCGTTGCCGTAGCCAATAATTAGAAAAGAGTAGTGGTTAGCAGCGGTGGATGTTTTGGAATTCAAGGGTCACACTCCGGTCGAGTAGAGGGGGTTCATCCTCAAAATAGACTATAGAGTTGAGGATCTTATGAGGCTTTGGAGAGTCAGGGAAAACTAGAATTCATCAATTCCGCTGATGCAGCCTCTCTCCCTTGGTATAGTCACCGCCGTGCCCCGAGCTGGCTTAAGGCTTGATAATCAGCTCAATCAGACCTTTGTCTTAGCGTCTCCTCAATTTTTTGGCTCACACTCTGCCGAGTTAAGTTGACGATTTGCGTGGTCATAAGGCCTCTCTATGCATTGAGATATTTTTGGCCCTACAGCGGTTCCTGGTTAGGTGAGGTACACCTCAGATTCTGAAGTCTTTGAAATTAATAGACTTAATAAGCTGACCTGCCCCCCACCCAATTAAGAACTGCTATAGGCATTAGGCAGAACTTTAAAGCAAGCGGATGCTTAGCGGCCAAAACATAGAATTGAAATGGCCGCCGCTGACATCTAAAATGATGTAATTTCCCTTTAAATTAAGCCACTTTGACCTTGATGGCCTTCTCTTTCTGCTCTTTAGATTTAGGCAAAGTCAGGTTCAAAATGCCATCCTTGTATTCAGCGATTACATTATCGCGCTGAATCTGGCTCGGCAATGGTATATAACGCTCGAACTTACCATAGTAAAATTCAGAGCGTAGGGTATTATCTTTCTCCGATTTAGTTTCAGACTTGCGCTCACCCGTGATCGAAACGGCTTCGTCAGTTACTTCAATGTCTAAATCGTCCGCGCTCATACCTGGAACCTCTAGCTTTAGGTGAAACTCAGTGTCTGTCTCATCAATTTCGGCTGAAGGGATAAATACAGCTCCATCTATGCTTCGACCAAATTCAGGCACAAACCGTTCGAGTAGGTTGTCCATTTCTTTTCTGAGTGTATCGACTTCACCAAACGGTTCCCAATGTTTCAGGTCGCGAAACGGTTGCCAACGAATAAGGGCCATTGCTTTATCTCCAAATAACTTCAAAACGATCCCTAACATCTACTAGGACTAAGCCATTTTTAATGGAGGGTTATCCTAGCTAAGCATCTTCACTGTAAGACTAATAAAACAATCTGAGGAATTTATGAGGATGACCTTTAGCAGTTATCGGCATGAGAAAAATCCTCACGTTTGAAACCATTGCACTGGTTGGAACCATGACTTTCTTCTTGAAATCGCCCATTAAAATGCTCGGTACCGCTTATCCCAAAATTCGAACTAAAAAACCCGGTTAAAAAAGGCATATCTCTAGTACTCAAAGGCGGAAATATGTCCACTACTTCGAATGGCTTGGCTCCCTAGCTCCCCTGCTCCCTAGCTATTAGCAATGGTCGTCGTACTTATGCCCCAGAGTACTAGGGGCGTTGGCGGAACCATGTCGGATCCATTGTGATGTCCATCTGTCAACACTTGGGCCAGTTCTTAACAGGCAAAGCCCAGAAAAATCTTAGGAGCTAACTGTGTTGAAGGATAAGCCAATCCTTAGCTTTTTATCGCAGCTAAACTAGTCGTTTCAACCGTTGTCTTAGTCAACGTTTGCGCGTCAATGACGAGTACCGAGCATGGGGCGTGGTGCATCACATAGTTACTGACGCTGCCAAGAAATAATTCACTGATTCCCTTACGTCCGTGGCTACCGACCACAATTAAATCAGCTTCCCAGGTTCTGGCTAAGGTGCAGATAACCTCCCCTGGGCTACCCACCGATTGAGTGAACTCGGTGGGTATTCCTGCAGCGGTGGCCTGCTCAGTAAAGCCGCGAAGCACATCTAGACCTTTGGATTCGGCTTCCTGGTAGAGTTCTAGCCAAATGCTGTTGTCTACTCCTAGCGGCAGTGGGTACCCATAGTAAAATGGTGTTGCAAAGCTACCAATGCTGTCGGGCTCTAAAATACTGAGCAACATTAACCCTGCGCCCGTTGCTTGAGCCAGAGTCATGGCCTGTCTGAATAAGGTGGCGCAGGTATCCCCATAGTCAAGCGCAACGAGAATTTTGCTGAACATAATGATTTCCTCTTTCAAGTTAAGGCATGGCAGAAATTAAGACATTGCGGCTGTGATCAGGTTTGAGCACTCCCCTAGGGACCTAGAGCGGCGTTGATCCTTAGGATGAATGACCATTACCGGACAAGGGGCATGGTGCACAACATAGTTGCTCACACTGCCTAAGAGCATTTCACGCAAGCCTTGGCGACTATGACTACCGACGACGATTAAATCAACCCGAGAGTCCTTAGCAATGGTGCAAATGGCTAGTCCAGGACGACCGTTGTGCTGTACATAACTAGCTTGCACACCGATCGCCTCGGCTACCTCTTGGTACTGCTTGAGCAGAGAGTCATAATGCTTAACAAACTCGACCCATCTATAGTCATAGTCCTTACGTAAGAGAACATCTAGTTCCATCGAGTAGCTATCAACGGATATGTAGGGTTGTCGAGGACTATCGGGATCTGCCCGATCCAGCGCATGAACTAGGGTGAGTTGGGCATTCAATGCCTGAGCTAGATCTAGAGCCGTGTCAAAGGCTTGGTGGCTAGACGTGGATTGATCCATCGCAACCAAAATGTGATTAAACATGGGGGAACCCTTAGGATGTAAGTGGAGTATTTGGGGCGTAAAACCCTCCCAGCAATCTCTTTAAAGCTGTTCAACTCCACCCGTATATATAGATCAATAGTTTGAGGAACTTATGAGGGCTGCTTCCCTCCGCTGGTTTGCTTCGATTTAGAAGGCTGTATGAAAATTGAAAAATCAGTGGCTGACCAACGACCGATTCCCTTCATATCCCTCATACCCTTTTTGCTGATTACCTTCGGCTTGGCTTGGGGAATCTTGGCACTTTTCATTCTGTTTCCCAAACCGCTGGTCGCGATGTTTGGCGAATTAACGGGTCAGCACCCACTATTCTTCTTAGCAGTGTGGGCACCGGCGATCGCGGCTTTCATTATCGTCACCTATCACAGGGGTCTGGAAGGTCTGCAGGGTTATCTATCTCGACTACTGCTCTGGCGTTGCTCTCCAGCCTGGTATGCCTTTCTATTGATTGGCATGCCGCTGCTTTTTTGGGCTGGCGTGGCGTTAAGGGGAAACCTTTTTGCCGAACCGTGGCCGTTTCCTTCAGTTCAATCGCTGGTTGTAGCATTGGCATTAACTGCGGTCAAAGGCCCAATCGAGGAATTTGGCTGGCGGGGTCTAGCGTTGCCCCTATTACAACGAAAGTTCTCGCCTATCTGGGCTGGGCTAATTTTGGGGATTATCTGGGGCTTCTGGCACCTGCCTGCATTTCTGCTCAGTGGAACACCCCAAAGTGCCTGGTCGTTCACTCCCTTTTTCGTTGGCACTGTGGCGTTAAGTGTCATTGCCACGGCCTTATTTAGTGCCTCAGGCGGCAGCATTCTGCTCCCTGCGTTGTTCCATTTTCAATGCATCAATCCAATCTGGCCTGACGCCCAACCCTATGACACGGCTGTGTTCCTAGCGGCCGCCTTGCTGATTGTCTGGCTGAACCGAAAAACGATGGTGAGGAGAGCCGGTGCCGTGACAGATGTTATTCCCTCTGGTGCTCATTAGCCGCTTAATTAGAGAGGGCCTCAAAGCCCGAGACAATATCCAGCAACTCTTCGGTAATGGCGGTTTGGCGCTGCTGTTGAAAGTCGGTTTTGAGCTTCAGCAACCGGTCTTCAATGTTTTCTCGGCAACTTGCATAGAGGCTAGCCGACTCGCATTTTCACCCGCCAACGATTCAGCACAGGCCCGATAAAGCCCAATGAAAAAATGCTGCTGAAACCAGGCCGAAAATAGGCGCTCATCTGCCATGGTGCGCTGGGGGCGACAGCGGGAAGGCCAGGGTTGCTGCTGGAGCTTTTGTAGATAGAGGTAGCTGAGCGGAAACAGCTGTAGCAGGGTAGGGGCTGAGCTAGTGCCGCCCACAGGGCGATTGTGAAACACCCAGATGTGATCGACCTGCCCCGTTTGTCGCCAGGCTTCCAGTTGTAGCACCACATTTTGCACCAGCGGCGTAATGCTGTCGATTGAATTGGGAATAGACAGGCAGTCCTCCACCGCTTGACCCACCATGAGTAGTCCATCGGCAACGCGCGACCCAATCGCCAATAGAGCAGGCGGCGGTAGGGTAAGCCCGTGGGCCAGACTAGCCTGTTGCAGCCTTTCTAAACGAGAGAGCACAAACTCTACCAGTTGCTGATTAAATCGACCACACATACCCTGGTCAGTGCCAAATACCACCAGCCCCAGTCGCCGGGGTTGGCTTGGACGCTGGATGGCTAAAACATCGGGATTGTTGATCATCAAGATTTGAATTCCCAGGGCCAGGGCGCGATCGTGTTCGGCCAGGGAAATAACGGCCTGCTCGTACTGGTGAATGCTGACTGCCGCCAGAGCTTTCATGGTTCTGACGATGGATTGGAGCTCTCCGGCAGTTTTGATGTGGCGCTGAAGGGTTTGGGAGGTGGTCATGGGGTGGGGAGTGCGTGCGGTGCGTGGCGGAGGTGGTCCGGCGGTGTCAATCCGGCCGGAAGGCGGCGACATCGTGCAGGTCGACGTCGCCATCGCCGTCGGCATCGAAGACCACTTGACACAGAGACGCCGTCAGCGGGGGAGCCGGGGGCCGGGGGCGCCAGCGGGCCGGTCAGGCAGGCG
>JAAUUR010000059.1 GCA_012031045.1 Leptolyngbyaceae cyanobacterium SM2_5_2 | reverse complement strand
GGAGGTTAATCTGACATCACTCGTCCTTGCTCGATACGGAGTCTAGGCTCCTGGCGATTTTGCGAGTTAACTTCAGAAGGGTGCGGCGACCCATGCTACGTTCGGTTTTTATCAACCCAGGGTGGGACGGTCTGCCACACATCTATAAGATACAAGGCTGGGCAGTGCCCATCATTCTTCAGGGCTTAACGACCCGTAACCCGTAGGATCGGCTAAGGGCAACGCCCGTGCCCATCACCCCAAGGAACCTAGCCACCCCTAGCCGCATTTGACGTTATTCTAGGTCAAGTTACCGGGAAGGAGATCGGCTCCCACAGCCTGGTTGATCGACAAAACGCTCAAAGCTGGTGGTTAAAAGCTGTATTTATACCGACAAAACCCGCCTAAGTGGGTTGACGAATGGGTCGAGTGACAGGCAAAGGCCGATGTTGGTGGTGTACCTGTAGTTTCAACACGTTGAAATTATCTGAAGTATTGTGAGAAGGGCTTTAGCTTAATAGATGGTTCAGGAGCCTGATATGCTGACAGTAAAAGGTAGATATGAAAATGGTGAAATTCACCTCCTGGAATCCGCACCTCCTGGAAAACAGGATGTGCTAGTGATTTTTCTGGATGCACCGGAGCCTCCACACTTTGATCAGATGATGGTGTTCGGTATGTTTTCAGGCGGTCATCAATCGACGGAGGAGGACTTTCACATCGCTGAATTTTTCGGGATTTTAGATGATTCATTGACTCGAGAATGAGAACTGCAAAATACGTGATCGACACCCATGCCTTAATTTGGTATCTGGAAGGTAATACCCGTTTAGGTGAGCAAGCGCGCCAAATTTTGGCTAATACCGCTAGTCAGTTGCTCTTACCCGCCATTGTTTTGGCTGAGGCCATGTGGATTGTCGAAAAAGGGAGGACGTCCATTCCCTCTGTTACTGCCCTCTTGGCCGCCGTAAAAGCAGATCCAAGAATTGATATTGTGGAGCTCGATGCGACAGTTGTTACCAAGACCAAAGAGCTAATAACCATAAACGAAATGCATGACCGTCAAATTGTAGCGACAGTCTTAACCTTACAGGATAAAGCAGAGGTCGTAACCTTAATTTCCTGGGATCAAAATATTACTGAATCGGGACTAGTAGAAGTGATTTGGTAAGTGCAAGTTTCCTTAACATTGAACAGGGATGCTCAGGATTGCAGCTCTCTCGCTTCCAATAGCACCGGGTTGAGGTCAAACCAGGTTTGCCCCGCATCCCGATATTCAAACACAAACAAACTGCGCAACAGGGCTTGATATTCCCCTTCGCCGCGCACCGCCTTGGTGCGATAGACCTCCCGCAGCAAGGCCCACTCTTCAATTTCAATCGCCTTAGTCAACTCCCCTCGTCGCAGACTAATCACCTGCTCCAGCAGGGCTTGGGTAATGGGCGGGTCGGCTTTTCTGAGGCAATCGTTGAGCAACACCAGCAGGTTGCGGACGTGGCCGCCGCTGGCTAGACACAGCCGTTCTAGGGTGTCCAGGGTGTCGAAAACCTGATCGAGCTGGCCCAGGCGTTGGTCTCCGGGCAACTCTGGGAAGGCGCGGGCCAGAATCATTTACGCAGCGCTTCCAGCCCGTCGGTGCAGAGGCTGCCGTCGTGGTTTTGGGTGCGCACCATGGGCAACACCTGGGGGCTAACTCCAAAGCGGTTGGTGAGGTTTTCCTTTTCGTTAGAAAACGACAGCACCAGGGGAATGGTGTAGATCACATGGCAGCGCAACTGCTTGAGCTGATCGCCGCGATCAACAAACAGGTACTCGGGCTGGCGGCGATCTTGCACGCGAGGTTTGTTGTCGATGCGGTCCAGGTTATCCACAATCACCACCAGTCCGGCTTTGCCCTGGTCTCGCAGTTGTTGGTTGGCGGTGTCGATCAGTTCGCCATTGATAATGTCCAGAATGGTTTTAATGCGGGGCTCCAAATGTTGCCGCAGCAGCGCCCGCACATCTTTGCTGTCCTTAGCCTTGGTGGTGATTTCGCCAATCCCCAGGGAGAGAGAATAGGTGCCCTCCTGGGCGCTCAGGCCCAGTTCACCAGGGAGTTTGACCCCGCCAATTTCTGGAGTTTTCAGCTTCAGGCCGGTGACTTCTGAATTCAGCAGGTCGGTGGTGCTCTGGATGAGCTGCTGAAAGCGGTTGGGAGCTAGACGCAGTTTGGCCGCTTCCAGGCTTGTAGTGATCTGTTTGGCGATCGCCAGCAAAATGTCGCTAATATCCACATCGCCCATATCCAGGTCGTCGGTGGACTCAAAATAGACCACCTGGTACCCGGCGGCTTCCAGATCTCGTTGCAGGCGAGAGAGTTCGGTAGATTTGCCACAACCAATGTGGCCGGTAAACAACTGGCAGGTGGGTTCTGTCCCTGAAAGGATGATGGTGCGCTTGAGTTCTTGTACTAGGTCGCTGCCTCGCACCGCAGAAAAGTCAATGTAGTACTGGGCATCGGCTGGGGAAGACAGATTGAGCGTTTTGCTGGGGTTGCAGGCCCGAAAAAACCGTGCTGCGTCAAAGGCCATAGAGCCCGCTCCTGGGTGCATTGCCGCTATTCTAGGGCAAAATCTATCCTGGCACGGCAAAAAAACGCTGTAGAGCCGTCTAAAATCGCCTATCCAAACTTGACCAGTATTACTCCACCACCACCGCATCATTTGCCCCGTCGCCATCGAAACGCTCGGTGCGGCCCGTCCAGTTGAAATCACTGAGGCGAAACCCTAGAAAGCCAGTTTCTTGTACCGGACTGTAGCGAATCAGCAGGCCGTAGGTGCGGCGGCGGTATTCCAAAATAAAGTTGGTATCAATTTCTCGACCGTTCTCGACATTAATGGAGGTTTGAAACCCTGCCAAAATGGGGCCATAGATTTGCTGAAGAATGCCGCCGGTTAGCACGTTGCGGTCTACTACCCGGTCAAACAAGAAGGGCGACGTATCGCCACCGATAACATTAGTAGAAAAGCCGATATTAAACTGCGTGTAGTCGAAGTAGTCGCGCACCAGGTGGCCCAGTTCTCCCGCTAGGGATAATCTGGCTTCAAGCGACTCTTGTAGATCGTTGCTGGTGTAGTAGGTGGCCACCCCCCGCAAACCCGCCACCAGCACCAGAGAAGGCACTATGGGTCGAGGCGAAAACCGGAGTCCTTCTGTGGGAGTGCTGGGCTTTGGCTGCCCTTGCCACAGCAAAAAGCCCCGGCTCACATCCACCGATCCTTGAAAGCGAAATAGGCTGGTCAACCCCAAAGATTCACCTGGATCGAGCAAATCGAGTCGGTCGGTATTGGCCGTTACGTATTGCCCAGATGCCTGGTAGCTGAGGTTGATTTGAGTGTTGCCCAGGGGAATGAGAGGTGATTCAAGCAGAACGCCAGCGCTGGTCTGCACGTCTTGAAAGCCTAGGGAACCGTTAAAGAGGCGATCTCGGTAGGTATACTCCACATTCAGCCGATGGGTGCCGATTAACCGCTGGGCGCGGAAGTTGGCCCGCACTCTCTCCGTAAAGTTCTGCAAATCGAGCCCTGGTATACTCAAACGCCCATTGAAGGAGGTGCGTGGCCCCAGGTTTCCTCGCAGGCGGCCAACTACGCCAAAATTAGCTGGATCAACCAAATTTAGGTCGGAGTTAAGCCAGCGAGACAGGTAAAACTGTGGCGTTACCGTTAGCCGCAAGGGTCCGGACGACAGCACTGAAAATTCTCGCTCAATGAAAAGACCGCCGCGATCTCGCCCATCAATGCCAATGTTGGTTGGCAGGGGGTTAAAAGCATCCGCAGGCAGGCGACCCCGTTGCAACGTATAGCAGCGTCTCAGCACTGGAATCGTCAACCCCTGGTCAAACACGAAGCGGGGATTGTCAATGCAAAGCTCGTCTTCCTCGGCATTGAGGGGTATTAACTCGACTCGCGTGCCACGAAACTCCAACTCTGGCGGTGAAAAGGGGTCGTTGGTAATCCGCACATTGTCTCCATACCAGCCATCGGCGTCAAAGGCTATCTGGCTGGCCTCAAACCGCAGCCGCCGCAGATCTCGCTGTTCGCCCACCACCAGCCGCTGGCGGGCATCGGTGGCGATGGATAGCCCACCAGGGCTGGTGACCTGGGAAATAGAGCCCTGTTCCTGCAAGCGGTAGTCGATCTCGTTGGCACTGGCGGCTAGGTCGTTGGGGAAGGTGGGGGAAAAATCCTCTGCCAGGGTAGACACCTGCAAAGTGCCTCGGCCATCGGTCAGGGTACCAGCCCCTTGTAGCAGGTTGTAGGTAGCGCTGTCTGCTTCGATAATCTGCTGATTGCGGTTAAAAAATACGTCGCCCTCAGCCCTCATGTGGCGATGATTGAGATTTACCCAGAGCCGCTCAGCCGCTAGTTGACCATCGCCAAACTGCACCATCACATTGCCCGTAGCGGTGACAATTTGCCGCTCAGGTTCGTACACCTGCTGGTCGGCCCGCAATATTAAGGTTGCGGCAGTTGGCGCTGGGGCTTCATCCCCGTCTTCGTTGAGCGGCTCCGATGCAGGAGGGCCAGACTCTGCATTGGGCGGGGGGGCAGCCTGAGCCGAAAGCTCCGCGTGTTCCCCCATCAGTTGCCGGGGGAACGGTGAAGGGGGGAACGGTGAAGGAACGATCTCCTGGTAGCGGCACGACCGGCACGGCCTTGTCTGTCCAAGGGGTCGTCGGGAATGGTCTGTCTGGAGTTTGAAGAGCTGATGGATCCAGAACCATTTGGGCCACACCATACTCCTCAGGGGATGGCTGCTCATACCCCGCTGGCGGCAAGGATACCTCCATCGCGACAATCCGCTGCTCAATGGCAGAGGGCATATCCGGCACAATCAGCGGCAGAGGCATGGGTTAGACGTCACCACAGCAAAAACAAAGCCCGACACGCGGGCTTAGGACAAACAGATGAGCAGACCATGCCATGGGTTCCCAGGCTAGGCGAACTTAGTAACCAGCTCAACCAAGCCGTTGAACTGAGGCCAGACGCCTGGAAGGCTGATTACTCCATGTCTTGGCGGCCAGGGTTGCGGGAGGGGTCACCACTCAAAAAGCCAAACACAAAGAGGGCGACGAAGAAGGCTACAACCAGGTAAACCACGATTTTTAGAGTCAGCATAATGTCAATCTCCGAACGGCTGGCAAACGTAGTGGGCCCAGGGACTGATCCGCCTGGGGCGGGAGGATTTAGTTCTGCCAAGGCCCAGGGCAAAACTAACTTTGCCTTATCATATCGCCAAACGCTCCCTCTCCAAACCCAGCCTAGAAATGCCTGAGCAGCCATTGCCAAACCTGTTTTAACCAGGCTTCTGCGGCGTAAATAAAGGTGTCTAACCAACGCAGCACTAGCACCAGGGGATGGTCTACGTAGTTCACCAGGGTGGCGCGGGCCTCAATGGCATTGACGGCTTCTAAAGCTCTGGGCGCGGGTTCAGTGGCCAACGTCCCCGGCAAGTTCAAGTTGTCAAGGCGGTGGGCCACCGGTGGGGTAACCGTACTGGCTGTCTGCCCCGTGAGCACTACCTTGGCATCCTCCACAGCCGTAACCCAGGCCTGGGGGAGTGCTACCATCGTGTTTGTACCAGCCGGTATCGAGACTGGATGAGATTGAGCTAGGCTACTGGTACCGTTTTCCCACTGAGAGCGCATCAGCCCGGCCATTGGGAATGGCTGAGGTAAATTAGTTGGGGTCGCAGGGAGAGCCTTGGATGCGGTGTCGGCTTCTCCAAAGAGGTTTGTGGTGATGGCGAGCGGGCTCATTTGCATCCACCCCATCAGCCGATGCAGCCATTGCACCGGTAACCACTGGGTGGCCTCTGCGGCGGGAAGGGGCAAGGCAGACGACTTTAGCTGCCGCTGTTGCCATTGACGACGCTCCATGGCGGCATACTCAGCTAGTAGCAGCACGAGGGCACGGTGCAGCCGATCCTGCTGATCGGCAGTGAGCCCAGCGAAAAGGGCGTTATCGGCGGTTACCAGCACCAGTTTGCGGGTAGCCAGATCCGACGCTACCCCACGCACGGCTCCCTGGAGTGGCAGCAAATGCCACTGGCCATTGGTCAGCACGCTTTCGGCCCTGGACTGGCGCAAAAATTGACCATAGCGATCGACAAACCGTAACCCGCCCGGTCGTCGTACAATTTGGGGCTGGGTAATCGACAGCAATGCCCGAATTGGCGTGTCAGCGCCATTGGGCAAGGCCTGGGGCGGTTGGCCCGTCAGCCAGGCTGTAACCCTTGACCAGGGCTGGGTGGCCTGCAACCGCCGAGATAGGGTTCTTACACTTTGAAAACCCAGGTAGGCTGGATACAGCGCCACCTGTAGGCCCCACAACAACGCCATGCGCCCCTGCCGCAGCCATCGCTCGGCGCTGCGGGCAAACCACCGATACCCGGCCAGCCCATGGGCCACGGTCTGGCTTTGAAACGGGCGCGACGAAGCGGCCATAACTCTGCCTACACTGGTGTGAATGCCTTGATCATACCGGAGCCATGCCCCTTTCCAACAGTGCCCCAGACACCAGCCCTCAGATTTACAGCACCTTAACCAAGCTGCGTAGCCTCAGCCAAACGGATATACAGGCCGCCTGGCATGGCTCCCCTGCGTCTTCAATCAACCATCAACCCCCCTGGACACAGGACTGGTCAACCTGGCCCCTGGTCGCCCTTAACGATCGCCACCACATCGCCTGGCCAAGGGGCAAAACACCACTCTGGCTACACCAGCGCCTGACCTGGCCAGCCTCTTTGCAGGGCTATCCCCTCCAGGGGATGAGCGCCAGACTGGCCCTGCGCTGGTGGGCTGACCAGGCAGAGGTCTACATCAATGGTCAACTGGCTCACAGCGGGGACATTTTCGACTGCTGGACGCGAGTTGAGTTGACCGGGGCCGTGGTTCCAGGCGAAGCGGTTGAGGTATCGCTAAAACTGCTGAGCCCCGGCCACGATGAGGGAGCCCTGGTGAAATCTCAGCTTGAGTTTGAAGCGGCGAATGTTAACTATCCTGAGCCTGCTTTTGTGGCCGATGAACTGACCGTGCTGGCCACCTATCTGACGGCGTTTGCCCAGAGCATCTCCCTCAAGTGGTGGATGCTCTGGGGCGGATAGCCTGGCCGCAGGGGGGCGATCGCGCCCAATTCAACCAATCCCTTACCCGTTTGCGAGAGTCGCTCCAGGAATTTACCCCCTGGCTCAAGCAGCGCACCATTCATTGCCTGGGCCACGCCCATCTCGATCTGGCCTGGCTCTGGCCCATAGCTGAAACCTGGGATGCGGCTCAACGCACCTTTGAGTCTGTCCTAGCTCTTCAGGCAGACTTTCCCGAACTCACCTTTACCCATTCCTCGCCGGCCCTGTTCCATTGGCTAGAGGCGCACCGGCCTGAGCTGTTTCAGGCTATTCAGCGGCAGGTCAAGGCCGGAGGCTGGGCCATTGATGCGGGGCTATGGGTAGAACCGGATCTCAACCTGCCGGGCGGCGAGGCCCTGGTGCGGCAAATTCTCTATGGCCAGCGCTACTGTGCAGAGAAGTTTGGCCAGGTTAGCGCCGTGGCCTGGTTGCCAGATACCTTTGGCTTTTCCTGGCAGTTGCCCCAGTTGTTGACCCAGGGCGGCATTCGCTACTTTGCCACCCAAAAACTTGGCTGGAACGACACCAACCCCTTTCCCCACCACTTGTTTGCCTGGCAGGGCTTAGACGGTACCGCCATCACCGGCGTTACCCTACCCCCCATTGGCACCGACATTGAACCCGTTGACATGGCCCAGTACGCCTGCCAGTGGGAGGCCAGCACTGAATGGCAAGAATGCCTCTGGCTCCCCGGCGTAGGCGACCACGGCGGCGGCCCCACCCGCAATATGCTGCTCAAAGCCCGGCGCTGGGCCAAGTCTCCGTTCTTTCCTACCCTTACCTTTTGGCCATGCCGTGCCCCCTATTTGACCGACTACTGGCTGGGCCAAAATCCGCCACTCAGAATGAAGGCCAGCCAGCCAAAATCCAAAATCCAAAATCCAAAATCACTCTCCCCCTTTGGAACGACGAACTCTACCTCGAACTCCACCGAGGCTGCTACACCACCCACGGCGACCAGAAGTTTTACAATCGCCGCTGCGAAGACACCTTGTTTCAGGCTGAACTATGGGCGACCCTGGCCGTGCTGATGGGTTTGAGGGCTTATCCCAGAAAAGAGCTGGAAATTGCCTGGAAGCAGGTTTTATTCAACCAGTTTCACGATATTTTGCCAGGCTCTTCCATCCCGGAAGTCTTTGCAGAGACTAATCAAAACTGGCAGGCCGCTTTAGAGCAGGGATGTCAGATTTTGGCGGATGTGTTAACGGCGATCGCCCAGGCCAGCCCCCTGCCCCTGCCCCCAGCACCGGGGGCTATTCCGGTGCTGCTCTTCAATTCTTTAAATTGGAGCCGTAGTGAGGTGGTGTCGGTGCCGTGGCCTGCCAGCTTAGCTAAGCACACAGATTGGCAGGTGCAAGCTGCGCTGGGACAGGCGTTACCCATGCAGATTGAGGCATCAGCAGGCAGAGCGGGGGCGGGGCACGAAGCCGCTCTGCTTATCTTTGCGACAGAGATTCCCCCGGTGGGCTATCGGTTAGTCTGGCTAGTACCAACCGATACTCAGGCTCAAGACCCCCCTGCCCCGGATGCTTGGATACTTGAAAATCAGTATCTTCGGGTTGCCATTGACCCTACCACCGGCAACATCGCTAGCCTGTTTGACTGCGCACCGGGCAGGAAATCCTCAGCGCTCCGGGCAACCAGCTGCAGGCGTTCCAAGATCAGGGCCAGTATTGGGATGCCTGGAATATCGCCCCCGATTACCAGGCCCATCCCCTAGATGATTTCGAGCTTCAGCACATGGAGTGGGTTGAGCGCGGCCCCTGTCGCCAAAGCATTCGGGTTGTGCGGGGCTTCGGCCAATCCACCTTTGTTCAGGATTATCGCCTGGAGGTGCAGTCTCCCTGCCTGGTCATTCATACTGAAGTGGATTGGCAGGAACCCAGGTGCTGGTCAAGGCGGCGTTTCCCCTCACGGTAACGGCCCCCTACGCCACCTACGAGATCCCCTTTGGGGCTATTCAACGTTCCACTACGGCCAAAACGCCCCAGGATAGAGCCAAGTGGGAAGTTCCCGCCCTGCGCTGGGCCGATTTGAGCCAGGCCGATCGCGGCGTTAGCCTGCTTACCGACTACAAGCACGGCTTTGATGCCACCCCCAGCCAACTGCGGTTGACCCTGCTCAAAGCCCCGCTCTGGCCAGACCCAGGCGCTGATCGAGGTGTGCAGACCTTTACCTACGCCATCTACCCCCATGCTGGTAGCTGGCAAGCGGCCAAAACCGTGCAGATGGCCCGCAATTTCAACCTGCCTATTCAGCCCTGCCTGCTCTCTCCAGAACAACCGAGGCAGGCGGTGGGTCAGGTAACCGCAACCGCCAGCTATCTTGACCTGGGCGATACCACCCTGGTGCTTTCGGCCTTTAAGCTGGCGGAGGATAGCGACAACACATTCATTCTGCGCGGCTACGAAAGCACGGGAAAAATTACGGCTGTAGCATTTAACAGTTGCCTGCCGCTGAAGATAGTTGAGGCGGTTGATATCCTGGAACAGGCTAACCGAGGATTGCCCACACCGGGGACTCAACCCTGCCCTCAACGGTTGCGGCCTGGCAGGTGATCAGTCTGGCCGTTGCTCTCCAGGACTCTCTCCAGGCCGCAACCACCTATCGCACTCCCTAACTGGCGCAGGCCAGTCCCAGGCGCAATTCGCTTAGTCAATTCTGAGCCAGACCAATGCCCTGAACGGGGAGAGGGCTCGGATTCCTCACACCTGAACCTATGATTGACTTGCGGAAGCCTGTCACAAGTTCTGGGTTATGGCATGTTGTCTAGAATACAGAAGCCGATACTCTTCTGAAGCAGCATAGGAAAGAGTTAAGTCTCTAATCCTTTCAGGAGACAAAAAAATGACTGAAAATCGCAGGAAATGGTGGCCGAAGACTTGGTTATCACTGTTTGTGGCGACCCTAGCATGTTGCCTGATGGCCAGCTTTCTGCCTATGGGCATGACCCCCGCTAGTGAAGCTGTACCACCCCTGGAAAGCTCGGTACCCAAAAGCTGCGGTAGCCGGGCCGTCAGCCCACGCCATTACAAACTGGCGCCAATCCTGAGACGGTGCATTGGGGGTTCTACAGCAAAAATCTACCCCCGGTAATATCGGTACACTCCCAGGATTATGTCACCCTGGAAACCATTACCCATCATGCTGGAGATGACTACGACCGGCTCATTGCCGGGGATCCAGCCATTGAGAACATCTACAATTGGACGGCTGAGGGCAAGACGATCCGCGATCGCGGCCCTGGCGTTCACATTCTCACTGGCCCAGTTTACGTCTGCGGAGCTGAGCCAGGAGACATTCTAGAGGTACGGGTAGTAGACCTGAAACTACGGCCCAGCGGCAACCCGCTCTATCCAGGTAAAACCTTTGGCTCTAATGCGGCGGCGTGGTGGGGGTTTCAGTATGACAACCTGAGGGAAGATCCGGCGCCACGGGAAGTTATCACCCTTTACGAAATGGACGCTACAGGTGAGCAAAACTGGGCAACAGCGGTTTACCGGTTTAAATGGACGCCCCAAACCACCCCCGATGGCAAGGTGCACAACACCATTGACTACCCTGGCATCATTGTGGATCACGATACGGTGGAGGAAATTGAAGAGACTCTGGAGGGCGTCAAAATTCCGCTGCGCTTGCATTTAGGATCCATGGGCGTGGCTCCCAGCGAGGTAGACGTGGTCGATTCGATTCCGCCTAGCTATTTTGGTGGCAATCTAGACAACCGCAACATTGGCATTGGCACGGCCATGTACTATCCCGTAGCGGTGCCTGGTGCGCTGTTTTCTGGTGGCGATGCCCATGCCTCCCAGGCGACTCGGAGCTGGATGGTACAGCCATTGAAACCTCTATCACGGGGGTCTTTCAATTTATTCTCCACAAGCAGGCTGACCTGGCTGGCACCCTGCTTGAAGGCGTCAACTATCCTCTCCTGGAGACACCGGATGCATGGATAATTCACGGTTTCACCTTTCCTAACTATCTGGAAGCCCTAGGGGAAGACGCCCAGAAGAAAATCTACGAACTGTCCTCCCTCGACCCTGCCCTTAAGGATGGCTCTGCGAAACTCCGCGACTTTTTAATGAATGGCATGAACCTGAGCGAAGATGAGGCTTTTCGCTGATTACCGTCGGGGCCGACTTTGCCATTACCCAGGTGGTTGATGGCAACTGGGGCGTCCACGGCATTATTCCCAAGGCCATTTTTGCGGAAGAAACCGTCAAGCCCATGCCACCGGCAGTCTGACGCTGCCCCACTGGGAGTGATTACGGCATGGCAGCCATTAGAAAAATAATGGCAGATCGCCACTCCACTGTTTGCCCTTGCAACTGCTGGCAGCCTTGTTGAATGGTGGTGATGTCTTTCTCTGATAGGTGTTGAGTGAGTTGGTCACGGTAGCTAGGGGGCGAGCTACCCACGGTAAACCAGCGTTGCAAAAGCGCTGGGGAGATGTAAATGCGTTGTTGTAGAACATCTTCTAACATCTGGACGTTGAAGCCTGCTTTACGGAAAAGGGAGGACAGGGTCTTGACCTGCCAGTTAAACCGAGGGTCGGTGATGGATTGAGCGATCGCCGCTTCGGCCTCCTGCCAGCGTTTGACCAGGGCTTTGCTGAAGAGAGCCTGATCCACAAAGGCTGAAATAGGCTGACTCTGGCGAGGAATGGTCTCGGCCAGCAGCACCACGCCATCGGGGGCCAGAAGTTCCCGCACGGTGTCCATGAATCTATCTCGATTGACCACCTGAACAAAGGTATTGCGGCCCAGGATGCGCTCAAAGCGAATTCCTGGGGTGTGGGCGGCCAGGTAGGCGGCTAGCGCTTCAAAGTCAGCGTGGACTAGCACGGGCCGGGTAAGCTCCGGTAGCTGGGCGATTTGCTCCTCCAGGGCGACCTTGTCTTGGGCACTGTGGACTCTGGCATAGACGCTGCCCTCTGGCACTCGGCGCAGGGCTTCCCAGGTGAGCAGCCCGGTGCGAGCGTTCAGGTCGAGAATGCGGTGGTGGCGTTGAGGTGGAGCCAGGGCAAAGAGGCGATCCCGCACCGCTCCCAACTGCTCGCCAGCCTGGCTGAGAGTGCGTTGCAGCCAACGATCGCGGGCCGGATCATCGGGACTGTAGGTGAGCGCTTCGGGCAGCGCACCGCCGCCATCTACCAGGGCCGCCAGTTGGGCCTCGCGGCGCTGGGCCACCTGGGTTTGAATCGTGGCCTCATAGCCCTGGTTAGAGGGTTGATAGAAAACCTGCCCCTGAAGACCGCTGGGCAAGTATTGCTGGGCCACCCAATGATCACGGTAGGCATGGGGATAGAGGTAACCCTGGCCGTGGCCAAAGCCTTTTTTGTCGCGGTTGCCGTCCCGCAGGGGGGTCGGTACGTCCCGCTCGCGCTCCTGCTCGACGGCGGCAAGGGCATCGAAGAAGCCCATGGTACTGTTCGACTTGGGTGCGGTGGCCAGGTAAAGGGTGGCTTGGGCCAGGGGATAGCGGCCTTCTGGCATTCCCATCCAGTCGAAGGCTTCGGCGCAGCCCATGACCACCGTAACGGCGTGGGGGTCGCCCAGGCCAATGTCTTCGCTGGCTAAAATGGCCAGGCGGCGAAAGATAAAGCGGGGATCTTCTCCGGCATAAACCATGCGGGCCAGCCAGTAGAGGGCGGCGTCTGGGTCGGAGCCTCGCACACTTTTGATGAAAGCGCTGATTGTGTCGAAGTGGGCATCGCCTTCTTTGTCGTAGAGTACGGCCCGGCGCTGGATGGATTCCTCTGCCACCATCAGAGTGATGGTAATTTGGCCGCTATCGTCCGCTGGGGTGGTTTCTACGGCCAGCTCCAGAGCGTTGAGCAGGGCACGGGCATCGCCATTGGCTACGTTGACCAGGTGATCCAAGGCGGCGGACTCCAGTTGGATGGCGCGATCGCCGTAGCCCCGCTCCCTATCTCCTAGCGTCTGCTCCACCACCCGGTACAAATCGTCGGCTTCCAACGGTTTAAGCTGAAACAGCCGCGACCGGCTGACTAGCGCCTTGTTCACCTCAAAGTAGGGATTTTCGGTGGTAGCCCCAATCAAAATCACCGTGCCGTTTTCCACCCAGGGCAGCAGAGCGTCTTGCTGGGCTTTGTTGAAGCGGTGGACTTCATCAATAAACAGAATGGTGCGCCGTCCATACTGGCCACGCAGGTCTTGGGCGGCGGCGATTGCCTCGCGAATGTCTTTTACCCCGGCCAGCACGGCGTTGAGGGCAATAAAGTGAGCGCTGGTAGTATTGGCAATGATTTGGGCCAGGGTGGTTTTGCCCGTTCCCGGTGGGCCAAAAAAAATCAGCGACGAGAGCTGATCGGCCTGGATGGCTCGCCGCAATAACCGCCCTGGGCCCACCACGGCATCTTGCCCAATGAACTCATCCAGGCTACGAGGCCGCATCCGCGCCGCCAGGGGTGCATCCTGGGCAATTTGGCTCTGGCGGTTGTGGTCGAAGAGATCCATGGGTCTTTAGTGTTGATGGGTTTTCAGGCAGCACTGAGTGGCAGTCCTTGTTCCTTTCCCACCAAAGGTGGATACAACAACTACATTACAGAAACTACATCGAGGGTTTACGCCTACTCAAAATTCCCAGTGCCACATTGGGCAAAGTACCATCAGGCATTCAGGCACTGTTATGCATACCCTTGACCAACTCCGCAGCGGCCAGCTCCACGGCATTTCGCGAGTGAACTTAACCGCCAGCGGGCTAGAAGACTTCCCGCTGGAACTGTTTGACCTGGCGGATTCTCTGGAAATTTTGGATCTATCCCACAATCACCTCAGCACCTTGCCGGATGAATTGCCCCAGCTGCATCGGCTGAAGGTTTTATTTCTCAACCACAACCAGTTCCAGACCGTGCCAGCGGTGCTGGCTGAGTGCCCCACCCTATCTATGATTGGCTTTAAGGCCAACCGCCTGACCACCCTGCCAGAAAATGCCCTACCGCTCCATACCCGCTGGCTGATTTTGACCGATAACCAGCTTGAAACGCTGCCCCGGTCGATGGGAACGCTCAGGCACCTGCAAAAGTTGATGCTGGCGGGCAATCGCCTACGCGCACTCCCGGAGGAAATGGCGGCCTGCCTGAACTTAGAGCTGATCCGGCTGGCGGCGAATCAACTGCAAGAGTTGCCGGGTTGGTTGCTGACTCTACCTCGTCTGGCCTGGCTGGCCTACGCTGGCAATCCCTTTTGTGCCGGTTGGCATCCCGCAACCCAGGCTGGCATTACCCTACCAATTGTTGATTGGGACGATCTGGGCGTCGGTGAGGTGCTGGGGCAGGGGGCATCTGGGGTTATTTCAAAGGGGCTCTGGAAAACCCATCAAGACGAGATTGACGTAGCCATCAAGCTCTTCAAGGGCGATATCACCAGCGACGGCTACCCCGCCGACGAAATCCGGGCTTGCCTGGCGGCAGGAAGTCAGACCAACCTGATTAGCCCCATCGGCCAGGTGGTCAATCAGCCTGAGGGCCAGCAGGGCTTAGTGTTTCCCCTGGTCCCCTCAAACTTTCGTAATTTGGGCGGCCCGCCCAGCCTGGAGAGCTGTACACGGGATACCTACCCTGAACATTTAACGGTTTCCCTGCCAACGATTATGCACATAGCTGTTGACATTGCGGCGGCTGTCACTCATTTACATCAGCGGGGCATCCTGCACGGTGATGTGTATGCCCACAACACTTTAATTAACGAGGCTGGACTGGCTCTGCTAGGAGACTTTGGTGCAGCATCCTTTTATCCGCACCAGTCTGAGTTCTTGGGGCCAGCTTTAGAGCAGATTGAAGTCAGAGCCTTTGGCTGTTTACTGGAAGATCTGTTAAATCGCTGCCCCTCGCCAGCCAATGCTGAACAAATGGCCACAACCCACGCGCTGCGCCAACTGCAACAGAGCTGCATGAGGCCAACACCCCAAATGCGGCCATTATTTGGTGAAATCAGCCAGAGATTGATGGAAATCCAGGCTAAATCTACATCTCTAGTGTTTTGCTAAGGCAGGGGATGAATTGCTGGATAGTGCCATGGTTTGGCATGGCACAAAGCTTAGGCTTAGGAGATTTCTAGGCAAGATTTTCCCTCTGCGTAGGGAGATTAACCGATCAGCACGCCAGCTGCGCCCATCGCTACGGTGGTATTTTATTATCCATAAATTGCTTTACCTCTTTCCCTGGCCGACCTTAAGTTATGACCAGTTCCCCAATTTCGGCTAACCAGTATGGTGATCTGGCCATTGTGCAGGCCCGTGAAGCGCCCCTAGAAAAGTGGCCAAACCCGTCTCAGAATGCCTACACCATTCATCTGGAGCATCCAGAATTTACCGCGCTTTGCCCCCGCTCTGGCTATCCCGACTTTGGCACCATTGTGGTGGACTATTACCCTGGTAAGTGGGTAGTGGAGCTAAAGGCATTTAAGCTGTTTATTAACTCCTTTCGTAATGAGCGCATCAGCCACGAAGCGGGTACCAACCACATTGCCGATCGACTCTGGGGTGAGCTAGCCCCTAAGGGCCTGCGGGTAATTGGGGACTTTACCCGCCGTGGTGGGGTGAAGACGGTAATCACGGTTAAAAAAGGGGACTGCGCCGGTTTTGAACACTACCAGCCCAACCTGCTCTAAGGTAAGGCGAATGGTTAGCCTTGCCTCAACTGGCGGCTATTTCCTTTAGCATTTACTCAGGCTGGCATCAACGGTGTCTCAGGCTGTGACCTCACTATGGCAATCAACGGTTGTTCATTGCATAGAGAGAAAACCCATGAAAAAAGTCCT